>NZ_JAAGPP010000116.1:0-30392 GCF_017104975.1 Burkholderia sp. Ac-20344 | reverse complement strand
CGAGGCCGCGGAGCCGGCCGGCTCGGACCCGTCGCGCCTGCTCACGCTCGACCGGCTGGCGGCGCTGCTTGCCGGGTTCGACGCCGCCTTGGCGGGCAAGGCGCAGCTGGACCGGCCGAACCCGCCGGCGTCGCGCGTGCGCTATGCGTTCCACCACGATCCGGTGCTCGCGTGGCACAACGGGATCCGCGCGTTCGTCGCGGTGCTGGTCGCCTCGGCGCTCTGGATCGTCACCGCGTGGCCGTCGGGCGCCGGGTTCGTCGCGATCACGGGCGTGGTCTGCGCGCTGTTCTCGACGCGCCCGAACTCGGTGGGCGCGACCGTCGGCTTCCTGAAAGGGGCGGCCTGCGCGGCGGTTGCGGGCGCGCTCTGCAATTTCGTGCTGCTGCCGGCGGTATCGGGTTTCGAGATGCTCGCAACCATCCTCGGCGTGTTCTTGATCGGCACCGGCATCGCGATGCGCAATCCGCGCACGGCCGGCATCGGCAGCGGCTTCTCGATCTTCTTCTGGAATTTCACGTCGCCGGACAACACCGCGCGCATCGGCGACGCCGCGTTTCTCAATTCGGCGCTCGCCACGCTGCTCGGCATCGCGTTCGGGGCGCTGGTGTTCGCGCTCGTGTTTCCCGGCGATCCCGGTACGAGCCGGCGGCGCCTGCATCGCGCGGTGCGCGCCGACCTGGCGCGCATCGCGCGCAATCCACGGGCATGGCAAGCGAGCGCGTGGCTGAGCTGCACGGCCGATCGTCTCGGGCGCGAACTCGGTTTCGCGGGCCGTCTGCCACCCAGCCTCATCGAGCGCGATCTGCGCGATCTGCTCGCGGCCTGGACGATCGGCGACAGCCTGCTGGCGCTCGCCGACCTGGCGACGCGCGAGCCGAAGGCGCGCCGTGTGGTCGCGGTCGTGCGGGGGCGGGTCGGGCACGCGGATTTAGCGCGGCTCGAGCGAGCTTGCGATACGGCGGCCCGTGTGCTGCTGCGGCGCGTGACCGAGGTCGACAGCGACGACGGCCGAGCATTGCTGCGCGGTGCGGTGTTGCTGAGAACGATCGCGGAGACGGCGGCCGCGCACAATGGCTTCCTGCGCGGTCGCCGGGGTTGACGGAGGGAGCGACGCGCGTGAGCGGCGGCCCGCGCGTCAACTGAGGCGATAGGCCTTGCCGGGCGTCACTTCCGCCGGCAGCGGCTCGCGGTTCAGTTCGAGCAGCGTGCGCTCGATCTGCCGCGTCATCGCATCGAGTGCGAGATGGTTCGGCCCGTCGCCGAACGGTTCGGCGATTGCATGCGCGATCGCGTCGAGCGCGATCAGCGTATAGGCGACGAACACGGTGACGAACGGTGTCGCCGCGCCGATCGAATCGACGAGACCGAACGGCAGCAGCACGCAGTACGCGTAGATGGTCCGGTGCAGCAGCACGTCGTATGAGAACGGGATCGGCGTGGATGCGATCCGTTCGCAGCCGCTCACCATCGACACGAGATCGTCGAGGCGCGCGTCGAGCATCCAGAGCCGCGTATCGGAGAGGCGGCCCGCATCGGCGCGTGCGGCGAACGCTTCGCGCAATTCGTGCGCGATGACGACCGGGCGGAAACGCGAAGCGGCGACGCGCGCGTACGCGGTGCCGTCGAGCAGCCCGCGCAGGTCCGCGGCCGGATCGGTGCCGCGCAGTTGATGCTTGAGCGCATAGACGAACGCGACGACCGTGCGCACGAACGCGCGCCGCGATGCATCGTCACGGTCGATCGCCCCGTAGCAGAGCGCCTGCGACACCAGCGTGCGCGTGGCGGTCAGTACGCCGCCCCAGAGCTGCCGGCCTTCGCGGTAGCGTTCGTAGCTCGCGTTGTTGCGAAACCCCGCAAAGATCGCGAGCGTGAGCCCGATCAGCGTGAACGGCGTCGGGTTCAGCGGCACCTTCTCGCCGAGCACGCGGCCGCCGCCCCATACCGCGACGAGACTGATCGCGAGCGTCAGCACGAGCTGCGGCAGGATGGTCGGCAGCACCGAGCCGTTCCAGACGAGCAGCATCCGCAGCCAGTGCTCGCGCGGACGAACGATCATCGCCGTGCTCCGTCAGGCGGCGATCGAGGCCGGCGCGGCCGCGCGATGCAGCAGCACCGGAATCGACTTCGACGTCGGCGTGTTGCACACGTCGCCGACGCTGTCGAGCGGCACGAGCGGGTTGGTTTCCGGGTAATACGCGCCGATGCAGCCGCGCGGGATGTCGTACTCGACGAGCAGGAAGCCGTCCGCGCGCCGCTCGATGCCGTCGTGCCACACGGTTTCCATGTCGACCCAGTCGCCGGCCTTCAGGCCGAGCATCGCGAGATCGTCGCGGTTGGCGAACACCACGCGGCGCTGGCCGAACACGCCGCGATAGCGGTCGTCGAGCCCGTAGACGGTCGTGTTGTACTGGTCGTGCGAACGCGTCGTCATCAGCGTCATCAGGCGTTCGCCGTGCAGCGCGCGGGCGCGCTGGATCGGCGTGTCGGCCGGCAGCGCGTGCGCGATGAAGTTCGCCTTGGCCGTCGGCGTGAGCCATTCGCGGTCGCGCGATGCCACGCGCAGGTGGAAGCCGCCCGGCCGCGCGATGCGCGTGTTGTAGTCGTAGAAGCCGTCGAGCGTCGCCTCGATCGCGTCGCGGATCTTCGCGTAGTCGTCCTTGTATGCGAGCCAGTCGATCTTGCCGCTGCCGAACAGCGCATGACCCATGTGCGCGACGATCGCGGGCTCCGACATCAGGTTCGGCGACGCCGGCTTGTTCATCCCGTACGACACGTGGACCATGCTCATCGAATCCTCGACCGTCACGCCTTGCGCGACGTTGTCCTGCAGGTCGATCTCGGTGCGGCCGAGCGTCGGCAGGATCAGCGCGTCGCGGCCGTGGATCAGGTGGCTGCGGTTCAGCTTTGTCGTGATGTGCACGGAGAGGTCGCAGCGGCGCATGCCTTCCCACGTGCGCGGCGTGTCGGGCGTCGCCATCGCGAAGTTGCCGCCGAGGCCGATCAGCACTTTCACATGGCCTTCGAGCATGCCCTCGATCGTCTCGACGACGTCGTAGCCGTGGTGGCGCGGCGGTTCGAAGTCGAACACCTGGCCGAGCCGGTCGAGGAACGCCTGCGACGGCTTTTCCTCGATGCCGACCGTGCGGTTGCCCTGCACGTTCGAGTGGCCGCGCACCGGGCACAGGCCCGCGCCGGGGCGGCCGATGTTGCCGCGCATCAGCATCAGGTTCGTCAGCATCTGCACGGTCGCGACCGAATGCTTGTGCTGCGTGATGCCCATGCCCCACGTCGCGATCACGCGCTCGCTGCGCGCATAGCGCTGCGCGAGGCCGTCGATCTGCTCGTACGGCACGCCGCTTTCGGCCGTCAGCGCGGACCAGCTTTCGCTGCGCAGGTCGTCGGCGAACGCGTCGAAGCCGGCCGTGTGCTCGTCGATGAACGCGGTGTCGAGCACGCGCGGCGCACCGGCGGCACGCGCGGCGTCGTCGAGTTCGAGCACGCGCTTCGCCATTCCCTTGATCAGCGCGAAATCGCCGCCGATCGTCGGCTGGATGAACGTCGACGCGATCTTCGTGCCGGACATCGTCAGCATTTCGATGGGGCTTTGCGGATCGGCGAAGCGTTCGAGGCCGCGTTCCTTCAGCGGGTTGATCGACACGATCGTCGCACCGCGCTTCGCGCACTCGCGCAGTTCGCCCATCATCCGCGGGTGGTTGGTGGCCGGGTTCTGGCCGAAGATCAGCAGCGTGTCCGCATGTTCGAAATCGTCGAGCGTGACCGTGCCCTTGCCGACGCCGACCGACACCGGCAGCCCGCGGCTCGTCGCCTCGTGGCACATGTTCGAGCAGTCGGGGAAGTTGTTCGTGCCGTACAGCCGCACGAGCAACTGGTACAGGAACGCCGCTTCGTTGCTCGCGCGGCCGGACGTGTAGAACGCGGCCTGGTTCGGATCGGGCAGTGCGCGCAGATGGCGCGCGATCAGCTCGAACGCGTCGTCCCACGCGATCGGCACGTAGCGGTCGGTCTGCGCGTCGTACACCATCGGGTCGGTGAGCCGGCCGTGCTGTTCGAGTTCGAAATCGGACTGTTCGAGCAGTTCGGCGACCGTGTGCGCGGCGAAGAATTCGGGCGTCACGCGCTTGCTCGTCGCTTCGGCGGCCACCGCCTTCACGCCGTTTTCGCAGAATTCGAACGTCGACGCGTGCTGGCGGTCGGGCCACGCGCAGCCCGGGCAGTCGAAGCCGTCCGGCTGGTTCTGGCGCAGCAGCGTGCGGTAGTTGCCGCCGGCGACCTTTTCCTTGATCAGGTTGATCGTGACGGCTTTCAGCGCGCCCCAGCCGGCGGCCGGGTGGGTGTACGGTTCGATGCGCGCGGTGGCGGATTTCTTTTTCATGATGCAACGGGTGTCGGGGTCGATGGCTGCAGAGTACGCGCGCCCCCCGTCCGGCTGTGTGTACACCTGTTCACCTCAAAAAAGAGTACAGTTTCGGCCATTCATACAGTGCGGATCGCAACTGTGTTGTTGAAGGGAAGTTGAAAGGAAGGCGCATGAAGCGTTACGAACAACTGGCCGACGATCTCCAGGCGCAGATCGAGCGTGGCGTGTACCGGACCGGCGAGCGGATTCCGTCGGTGCGGCAGGCGAGCCGGCAGCAGCAGCTCAGCGTCACGACCGTGCTGCGCGCGTACCTCGTGCTGGAAAGCCGCGGCCTGATCGAAAGCCGGCCGCAATCGGGCTATTTCGTCCGCGCGCGCGCGTCGGCGCCGGCCGAGGCCGAGCTGCACATGTCGGCGCCGGCCGCCGAGCCGTCGGCCGTGGACGTGAGCCGGCTCGTGCTGTCGACGCTGCGCTCGATCTCGCGCGACGACGCGGTGCCGCTCGGCTCGCCGTATCCCGATGCGTCGCAGTTTCCGGTCCAGCGTCTCGCCCGCTATGCGCAGACGATCGGCCGCCGCCGTACGCGCTGGGGCGTGATCGACGATCTGCCGCCCGGCAACCAGGAGCTGATCCGGCAGATCGCGCGGCGCTATGCGGAGCGCGGGATCGCGGTCGAGCCCGGCGAGATCGTGGTGACGATCGGCGCGACCGAGGCGATCAACCTGTGCCTGCAGGCCGTCGCGAAGCCGGGCGACACGATCGCCGTCGAATCGCCAACCTTCTACGCGATGCTGCACGCGATCGAGCGGATGGGCATGCGCGCGCTGGAAGTCGCGACGCATCCGGTCGACGGCATCGATCTCGACGCGCTCGAACGGATCCTCGAACGCGAGCGCATCGCCGCGTGCATGGTGATGCCGAACTTCCAGAATCCGCTCGGTTTCCAGATGCCCGATGTGCGCAAGCGGGCGCTCGTCGAGCTGCTGGCGAAGCATGGCGTGCCGGCGATCGAGAGCGACGTCTATCACGAGCTGCACTTCGGCGACACGACGCCGAGCGCGCTGAAGTCGTTCGACCGCGACGGGCTGGTGCTGCATTGCGCGTCGTTCACGAAAAGCCTGTCGCCGCGCTACCGGATCGGCTGGGCGATGCCGGGCCGCTACCGCGACCAGGTCGAGAAGCTGAAATTCCTGAACACGCTCGCGACGCCCGCGATCGAGCAGCTCGCGATTGCCGAGTACCTGAAATTCGACGGCTACGATTTCCACCTGCGGCGCATGCGCAAGCAGTACGCGCAGCAGGCGAGCCTGATGAGCGCGATGGTGCGGCGCTTCTTCCCGGAAGGCACGCGGCTGTCGCAGCCGCAGGGCGGGTATGTGCTGTGGGTCGAGCTGCCGCCGCAGGTCGATGCGATGAAGCTGTATGCGCTGGCCCTCGCGCAGCGGATCACGGTCGGCCCCGGGCACATGTTCTCGGCGAGCACCGATTACCGGCATTTCATCCGGCTCAACTACAGCTATCCGTGGTCGCGGGAGATCGAGGATGCGTTGAAGGTGCTCGGGCGGCTCGCATCGGAGTGCGCGGCGCGGTGAGTGCCGGGGGCCGTGCGGCGAGCGGCGGCCGATGACCGGCCGCCATCGCATGCATCAACCCGCGTGCGGCGCCTGCAGCCCGGCTTGCGCGGCGCCGGCCATCTGCCGCATGTCGAAGCCCGACGGGTGCTGGTACACGCGCAGCCCGAACTCCGGCAGCACGGCGATCAGGTGGTCGAACAGGTCGGCCTGGATGGATTCATAGTCGACCCACGTCGTCGTGTCGGTGAAGCAGTACAGTTCGAGCGGAATGCCTTCGGCCGTGAGCGGCAGCTGCCGCGCCATGCAGGTCATGTCGCGGCGGATGCGCGGATGGCCCTTCAGGTAGTTCGCGACATACGCGCGGAACGTGCCGAGATTCGTCAGCTGGCGGCGGTTCGCCGGGCAGTCGCCGGCCGCGCCGAGCGTGCCGTTCCATTGCTCGATCGCGTCGACCTTGTCCTCGAGATAGTCTTTCAGCAGCGTCAGGCGTTCGAGCCGTTCGATCTCGTCGTTGGCGAGAAAACGCACGCTCGTCGCGTCGACGAACAGCGCGCGCTTGATGCGGCGCCCACCCGCTTCGGTCATTCCGCGCCAGTTCTGGTAGCTCTCGGTGATCAGCTTCCACGTGGGTACGGTGATGATCGTGTGATCGAAGTTCGCGACCTTGACGGTGTTCAGCGTGATGTCGATCACGGTGCCGTCCGCGCCGGCCGACGGCATCGTGATCCAGTCGCCGATCCGCAGCATGTCGTTCGACGACAACTGCACGCCCGCGACGAGGCCGAGCAGCGTGTCCTTGAAGATCAGCATCAGCACCGCCGACATCGCGCCGATGCCCGACAGCAGCAGGCCGATCTGCTTGCCGGTCGCGTCGCCGATCACGACGAGCGCGGCCGTGATGAACATCACGAGCTTGACGAGCTGCATCGCGCCTTTCAGCGACAGGTGCGGCTGGCCGCGCTGATCGCGCTGGTACGTGCGATGCGTGTGTTCGAGCGCTGAAAGCGTCGCGCTGACGGTCATCGTCACGAGGAACACGATCAGCGCGAACAGTACCTTGTCGGCGGCCTGCACGGCCGTCTCGGGGATGCCGGGCACCGCGCCGAGCCCGAGCTTGACCACGACGAACGGGACGATGCGGTTCAGCCACCTGAACGCGCCGAACTCGAACAGCGCGTCGTCGACGCGCGTGGCGGAAAGCCGGGCGAGCCGCGCGACCACGCGGAACAGCAGGAAATGGACGACGGCGGTGATCGCGCCGGCGGCGGCGAGCAGGGTAAGGATGCCGACGAGCGGCGCAAACCAGGATTCGTTCAGGGTCATAGGGGCAAACAGGGGCCTTCTCGTGCGTTGAATCGGCGCCGCGGTGCGGCGCGCGCCCGGTGAAGGGCACATGAAAGGGACCGTGATTGTGCCATCGGGTTCCGGGTGCGTTGCCGTGAATGCATGACGTGAGGCTCCCGAATCTCCTCACCATTGAGCAGGTCTCCTCTGTAATCGGGTGAGGACGGGTGAGGAAAGCACGTCACCGCACGCTGCCGCACGCGCGTGTTGCCGGATGCACGGTACGCCGGCCCGGGATCGGCGCGACGCCGCCGTGGCGGGCGTTCGCGCGTCAGTGCGCGTGAACGGCGAACCATGCAATCATGCGGGCGTCGCATGGATCGCCGGTGTGCCGTTCGTCGTCGCGTGCGGCCCGTCGCCGACGGTGAACGACATGCGCCTCCTTCGCGCACTTGCCATGCGATGCCTGCCCGGGGCACGATGCGCGAACGACTTTGCGAACCACGTCACCACGTACTCACGCATTTCACGCATGCAAGATCCCAACGAAAGCCGCGCGTCAGGCGTGCGGCTGCTGAAAGGCATCCTTCCGATCCGCCGGGGCGGGGCCGTTCGCGACGTATTCGCGGGCATTTCGCTCGCATCGATGGACATCCCGCAGGTGCTCGGCTATGCGCGCATAGCCGGCATGCCGGCCGTCACGGGCCTCTACACGGTGTTCCTGCCGCTCGTCGCGTTTGCGTGCTTCGGCGCGTCGCGACATCTGGTGGTGGCCGCCGATTCCGCGACCGCGACGATCTTCGCGAGCCGGCTGTCGTCGATGGCGCCGGCCGGCAGCGCCGAGTATGCGGCGCTGGCCGGCGTGGTCGCGCTGCTGACCGCCGCGATGCTGCTGCTCGCGCGCATCTTCAAGCTCGGGTTTCTCGCCGATTTCCTGTCGCGCACGGTGCTGGTCGGCTTTCTCGCCGGCGTCGGCGTGCAGGTGTCGATCGCGATGCTCGGCGACATGCTCGGGCTGGCCGTGCCGTACCCGGCGTCGCGCAGCCTGGCGCAGCTCGACTACGTGGTCACGCATCTCGTCCACGCGAACCGGCCGACGTTCGCGCTCGCGGCGCTCGTCGTCGTCGCGATTCTCGCGTGCAAGCGGTTCCTGCCGCGCGTGCCGATGCCGATGATCGCGGTCGCGGGCAGCATCGCGGCCAGCTACGCGTTCGGATTCGCCGCGCACGGCATCGCGGTGCTCGGGCCGGTCGCGGGCGGGCTGCCGCCGCTGCGCTGGCCGTCCGTCACGTGGCAGCAGTGCCTCGATCTCGTGCCGGTCGCCGCGTCGTGTTTCGTGATGATCATTGCGCAGAGCGCGGCCGCCGCGCGCGTGTTCGCGCAGCAGTATGGCGAAGACGTCGACACCAACGCCGACATCCTCGGCCTCGCGGCCGCGAACGCGGCGGCGGCGGTGGGCGGCGCGTTCGTCGTCAACGGCAGCCCGACGCAGACGGCGATGGCCGACGGCGCGGGCGTGCGCAGCCAGATCGGGCACCTCGCGTTCGCGGCCGTGGTGGCGGTGGTCCTGCTGTTCTTCAGCACGTTTCTGCAGTACCTGCCGCATGCGGTGCTGGCCGGCATCGTGTTCACGATCGCGCTCGGGCTGATCAACGTGCGCAGCCTCGCCGCGATCCGCAAGGAAAGCCCCGGCGAGTTCACGCTCGCGCTGGTGACGGCCGTGGCCGTCGTGACGGTCGGCGTCGAGCATGGCATCCTGCTGGCCGTCGCACTGTCGCTGATGCGGCACGTGCGCCACAGCTACCAGCCGCACACGATGGTGCTCGAACCCGTCGCAGGCAACGGGCGGTGGCAGCCGGTGCCCACGCGGCGCGGCGCGATGACGGCGCCCGGGCTGATCGTCTACCGGTTCGGCTCCGACCTGTTCTTCGCGAACGATCATCTGTTTGCCGCCGAAGTGACCGAGCTCGTCGACGCGGCGCCGGTGCCGACGCGCTGGTTCGTCGTCGATGCGGGCGCGGTCACCGATATCGACTATTCGGCCGCGCGGACGCTGACCGACCTCGTCAGGATGCTGCACGCACGCGGGATCGGCGTGCTGTTCGGGCGCGTCAACCGCTACCTGCGCGCGGACATGGATCGTCACCGGATCACGGAGATCGTCGGGGAGTCGTGCATTTTCCCGACGCTGCATCAGGCGCTGGAGGCGGCCGGTACGACGCCGGCGCCGCAGGAGCCGGGCATCGTGTAGCGGGAACCGGCGCTAGGCCGCTGCGCGCAAGCGCGCGAAGCCGTTGCGCAGGTGGCGGGCGAGTTCCGTCGCGGCCGGCGTGCGCTGGCCGCGCGGCAGGTGAAGGTTGATCGAGAAGTTCGGCAGCGCGGGCAGGCCGCTGCCGGCCGCCAGGATGTCGAGGTCGGCCGGCACGGTCGACGCGAGCCAGGCGGTCACGGCGAGGTCGGAGCGCACGGTCGCGGCCGTCGCGTCGATGCTGCCGTTCTCGAACACGGTGCGCCACGCGCGATCGCAGCCACGCAGCGCGTCGAGCACCGTCGGGCGGAACGCGCAGGTCTGCGCGACCATCGACACGGGCAGCGGCGTGTTCCGGTACGCGGTGCCGCCTTTCGCGCCGACCCACACCAGGCGGTCGACTGCGAGGCACTCGCCGCGTGACGGCCCGACCGGCGCCTCGATCAGCGCGACGTCGAGTTCGCCCTGCGCGAGCCCCCGGCGCAGTTCCGGTGACGCTGCGCACACGAGCGTGAGCGCGACCTGCGGATGCGCCTGAGCATAGCCTTTCAGGATCGGCGCGAGACAGGTGCCGACGAGATCCTGCGGCGCGCCGATGCGCACGGCGCCTTCGACCGCGCCGGCCGTCATGTCGGCCAGCAGCGCATCGTGCACGGCGAGCAGCCGGCGCGCCTGCCCGAGCAGCCGTTCGCCGTCCGCCGTGAGCAGCAGGTTGCGGTGCTCGCGGACGAACAGCGGGCCGGACAGCGTTTCGAGCCGTGCGACCTGCTGGCTGATCGCGCCTTGCGTCAGGTGCAGCGCGCGGCTGGCCGCCGTCATGCTGCGATGATCGGCGACCGTGACGAAGGCGCGCAGCAGCGCGATGTCGAGATTACGTGCCATGCGATGCATTATGAACACTAATGGCATGCATAAAAAGCTTTCGCTGTCGTAATGGGGCGATCGCGGGTAAAACGGGGCTTCGACGACGACAACCAGGAGCTTCCGTGCCGTTCCGCGATTACCTGCCGCTGATGCTGTTCGTGATCGTATCCACCGTGACGCCGGGCGGCGCGACGACGCTCGCGACCGCCTCGGGCGCACATTTCGGCTATCGGCGTTCGCTGCCGCTGATGGCGGGCATCGCGATCGGCCTGGCGTCGATGGCCGCCGCTGCCGCGGCCGGGCTCGGCGGCGTGCTGCTTGCGTTGCCCGCGTTGCAACTCGCGATGAAGGCGGTCGGTTCGGTATATCTCGTGTGGCTGGCCGTGCGCATCGGGCGCGGCGGCAAGCCGCGGCTCGATGCCGCGGTGCACCGGCCGCAGGGGTTCGTCAGCGGCGTCTGGATGCTCTGGCACAACCCGAAAGGCTGGGCGATGACGCTCGGCGCGGCCGCGTCGTTCGCCGCGCTCGCCTCCGGCCCGGCACGGCTCGGCGTATTGCTCGGGCTGGCGTTCGGCGTGGCCGCGATGGCGTCGCTGTCGCTCTGGTGTTTCGCCGGGCTGCTGTTCGCGCGCGTGTTGCGCACGGAGCGGCAGTGGCACTGGCTCAATGCCGGGCTCGGCGTGTTGCTCGTGGTGTCGATCGTGCCGATGTGGCTGCCGTAGCGACGCTGCACGCGCTGCGCGACGCAGCATGACGCAGCGTTCGCGTTCAGCGCTAACCGGCGCGCGCGGCGCCGGCAGGTTGCTCGCCCGCACCGGCCGACCACAACGGCAGCCGCAGCGTCGTGACGACGCTCGCCGCATGTAGCACGCAAAGCAGGCCGAACGCCCACGCATATGCGTTCGCCTGCGTGCCGCCGCTTGCCACCGATTCGGCCTGCAGCCGCCACGCGAGGAACAACGTGCACACCGTCGTGAACGTCGGGCCGCCGAGGCGCTGCACGATATTGAGCGAGGTCGTCGCCATCGGCAGGTTGCGGCGTTCGACCGACGCATACGCGGCGGAGATCGACGGCGCACCGATCGCGCTCTGGCCCATGCCGCGCAGAAACAGCGCCGGCACGAGCAGATACGGATCGTAGCCGGTCAGCGCGAGGAACACGAACGGCAGCGTCGCGAACAGCGCGAGCAACGCGCCGGCGGCGGCCAGACGGCGCACGCCGAACCGGCTCGTCAGCGCGCCCATCGACGGATACGTGACGAGCATGCCGAGACCCATCGGCGCAAGCAGCCAGCCCATTTCGCCGGGCGTGCGGCCGCACGCCTGGATCAGGAACACCGGAATCAGCATCTGGCCCGCGAACAGCGCGCCGTTCGACAGGAACTGCGTCGACGCGGCCGCGCCGAACACCTTGCCGCGAAACAGCGCAAGGTCGATCAGCGCGTGGTCGCCCTGGCGCGTTTCGGCCCGCAGGAATGCCGCGAGCAGCAGCGCCGACGCGACGATCGCCGCGATGCCGAGCGCTTCGTTGATCCGCTCGATGCCGTACAGGAACAGCACGAGCCCCGGCGACAGCAGCGCGAGGCCGACCCAGTCGAGTTCGCGCGGCTGCGTGTCTTCGCGGTCGCCGGGCAGGAACCGCGCGGCCAGCGCGAGCGCCAGTACGCCGACGGGCAGGTTCACGAGAAACAGCCAGCGCCACGACGTGTGCTGCAGGATCGCGCCGGCGACGACCGGCCCGAGGATCGGCGCGAGCAGCACGGGCACGGCCGCGTAGCCGATCACGCGCGCCATCTGTTGACCGGCGACGCGCGCGATCATCATCTGCGCCATCGGCGCGAGCAGCCCGCCGCTCACGCCTTGCAGCACGCGGAATGCGATCAGCGATGGCGCGGACCACGCGAGCCCGCACAGCGCGGACGTGAGCGTGAACGCCGAGAAGCACCACAGGTACAGCGCCTTCGCGCCGATCCGGTCGACGAGCCAGCCGTTCAGCGGCAGCACCAGCGTGAGCGCGAGCAGGTAGCCGCTCGTCACCCACTGGATCGTCGCGAGGCTCGCGTGCAGGTCGGTCGCGAGGCTCGACAGCGACACGTTGACGATCGTCGCGTCGAGTTGCGACAGCAGCGAGCCGAGTGTCGCGACCGCGCTGACCTTCCAGATCGACGGAGCGGGCCGGCCGGCTGCGTGGTCCTGCGCCGGGCGCGTGCGCGTGTCGCTCACGCGCCGCGCCGGTCGAGCAGCGCGACGATGTCCTGCGTCGTGCCCGTCTCGCCGAGGCGCGGGAACAGGCGCTCGACGCTGTTCACGTGCGCATCCGCATTGAGGTCGGTCATCGCGTCGACGGCGAGCGTGACGTGGTAGCCGAGCTCGTGCGCCTGCCGTGCGGTCGATTCGACGCCGATGCTCGTCGCGACGCCGGTCAGCACGATCTGCGTGACGCCGGCCGCCTTCAGGTATGCGTCGAGATCGGTGCCGGTGAATGCGCCCCAGGTCTTTTTCGTCACGAGGTGGTCGCCGGGCTGCCGGTTCAGTTCGGGCACGAGCTCGGCCCAGTCGGCGGGGAGCGACGCGGCGCGCGGCGGTTGCTCCGTACGTCCCGGGGCGCCACCGGCGACGTTGACCAGCACGACCGGCAGCCCGCGGCTGCGGAACGCGTCGAGCAGTGCGCGGGCGTGCGCGATCACCGGTTCGACCGGATGCGCGGTGGGGAGGGCGACGATGCCTTTCTGCAGGTCGATGACGACGAGTGCCGTGTTCGTATCGAGACGGGTTGCGCTCATGATGGGACTCCGTGAAAGAGACGAAGAAAGCCGTGCGCGCGAATGCCGTGGCGCGCGGGCCGGATTCATTGCTCGCCGATGCGGCGGATCAGCGGGATCGCGGCGGCGAGCGTGTCGATGTCTGCGGGATCGAGCTGCTCGATCGCGGCGCCGAGCCACTTGTGTTTCGCGGCGTTGCGCTTGAGCCGTGCATCGAGGCCGGCCGCGGTCAGCCGGAACAGGATCTGGCGGCCGTCGGTCGGATGCGGTTCGCGCTCGACGAGACCGTCTTCCGCGAGGCTTGCGAGAATCGCCTTCATCGACTGCGGCTTCATCGCTTCGGCGCGCGCGAGATCGGCGGTCGTCATCGGCCCGTGCCGCTGGAGTCGCGCGAGCGCGCTCGTCTGGGACATGCCGAGCCCTTCGGAATCGATCTCGGAGCGGAGCCGGCGGATCAACTGGCCGATCGCGAGGGTCAGGTCGGCGGCGACGATATCGGCGGAAACGCCGGGTTTGCGTGGTGAGGTCATGCGGCGGATCATAGAATACGACAGTTAAACTTGCAAGTTTAACTGTCGAATTGGCCGCCGGATCGAGGGGAAGGCGGGCGCGCGGTTACGCGCCGCGGAGCGGGACCGGCACGACTTCGCTGTATCTCGGGGTCGCGCACTCGTGCAGCAGGTCACCGAGGTATTGCGCGAGCTCGTCTGCGGCGAGCGTGGACGGAACATGCAGGTTGGCCGGGCGCCGCTTGCCTTCGGTACCGAGATCGAACACGGCCCAGCGGCCGTCCTTGCGCACGACGGCGAGCAGCCGGCCAAATGCGTTGAAGCGGTATTCCTCCTGCATGGCGTCGCTCCCCTGGGGGTGAACGCGCCGGTCGCCCGCGCGCTTACTGGATCGAGCAGGACAGCCAGCGATGGATCTTGATGGCATCGCTCGAGACGCCCGCGCGCGTCGGTGCACCGAGCAGCACGACCGTTTCGCGGCGGCCCTTCACACGCATGCGCATCACGACGCCGTGCCCCGACTCGTTGATGAAGCCGGTCTTTTGCAGGCGGATCGGCAGGCGGCGGTAGCGGACGAGCGGGTCGGAATTCACGTAGAGCAGCTCGCCGTCGCCCGGGCGTACGGTGGTCGACGTATCCGTCGAGAAATAGCGGATCAGCGGATCCTGCGCGGCCGCGCCGACGAGCTTCGCGAGATCCTCGGCCGTCGACACGTTGTGCGGCGACAGGCCGGTCGGCTCGCGGAAGTGCGTATGGCGCATGCCGAGCCGGCGCGCTTCGCGGTTCATCGCCTTGACGAACGCGGCGCGTCCGCCCGGATAGTCGCGGCTCAGCGCGGCGGCCGCACGGTTTTCCGACGACATCAGCGCGATATGGAACATCTCGCGGCGCGACAGTTCCGAGCCGACCTGCAGGCGCGACCCGGTGAACTTGATCGTGTCGCGGTCGTGTGCGGTGACGCGCAGCACGCCGTTCAGCGGACGGTCGGCGTCGCGTGCGACGACGGCCGTCATCAGTTTCGAGATCGACGCGATCGGCCGCACCGTGCGTGCGTTGCGGGCCAGCAGCGGCGTGCCGGAATCGACGTCGAGCACGTAGGCCGCGCGTGAATGCAGGGACTTGACCGCGCGCGGGCTGTAGCCGCAGCTTGCCATTAGGCGCGGCTTGTCGGCCGGGCGCGGGCGCACGGCGGTCGTGCGTTTGGCGCGGCGATGCTGCGGGGCCGGCGCCGCGTGACGCTTGACCGCATGGTGCTTCACGCGCGGGCGGCGATGCTTGACGGCTTTCTTGTTGCGCTGGGCCGGCTTCTTCTTGACGGTTTTCTTGAAGGCCTTCGCAGGCGCATGAGCGTGCGCGGCGCGCGGCGGCGGGTTGCGTGGCGTGGACGACGCACTCGTCGAGAAGGCGAACATCAGCATCGACAGGGCGATGAGCAGGGTGGTCCGGGCGAATGGCAGGCGCGCGATGAGGCCGGTCAAGCGAAAGTCTCCTTTTCACGCGCGGTGACGCTGCGCGGAATGCGTGGATGGTCAGCGGGATGCGGAAAATTATACGGTCGATCGCTGTGCGATGACGCGTGAAGGCGGGAAAAGATGCGCGATTCGGTGAATTGCGAAGGCGCTGGCCGGCGATTGGAAGGAGCGCGGCGGTGTGCGCGCTTGCGGTCGCTCTGTAGATGAAGCGGTATGCGGCGCGATCGTGGATCGATTGCGCCGATGCTCAACGCGGCCAGTTGCGCCGCGACACCACCGCGAAGCCGATCGCGATCGAGCCGGTCACGGGGCGGGGCGGCGCGTCGTTCATCGCGTTCATCGCGTCCACCGCATCGCCGAACCGAAAGCGGCGGCCGCGGCCGTCGGCGCGTTCGTTACGTTCGACACGTTCGGCACGACGTTTCGGCGCGCGGAGATCGGCCGTTGCGGCGCGTTCGTCGTGGGCTGTTGGCGCGCACGAGGTGTCGTCGGGCGGACATTTACATACGAGATCAAGGGGCATGACGGTCGATTCCGGAGAGGGCATGTCCGTATTGAACGTCATTGCATTCGATCGGTAAAATGAATGTTTCGATCGTTACGATTCCTTTTAAGAATGGAACTGAAACTGCTGAGAACGTTCCTGACGGTCACCGAACTTTCCCATTTCAGCCGCGCGGCCGATGCGCTGCACATGAGCCAGCCGGCGCTGAGCAAGCAGATCGGCGCGCTCGAAGCGAGCCTCGGCGGCAAGCTGTTCGAGCGCGGCCGGCACGGCGCGGAGCTCACATCGTTCGGCGAGCGCTTCCTGCCTGACGCGCAGGCGCTCGTGCGCGATGCGGACGAGATTCTCGTCCGCGCGCGGGAACTGTCGAGCGGGCAGCGCGGCCATTTGCGGCTGGGCATCTGCCTGTCGGTGCTGACGCTCGTCCCGCGGCTCGTCGCGGAGTTTCGCAGCCGGAATCCGGGCATTGCCGTGACGCTGAGCGACCTGTCGTCCGCGGAGCAGACGCGCCGGTTGCGCGCGGGCAAGCTCGACGCGGGATTCCTGCGTCTGCCGTCGGACGGCGGACTGTCGTCGTTCAAGGTGATCGACGAAGCGCTGGCGCTGGCGGTGCCGCCGCATCTCGGCCTGAAGCGCGTGCCGGCCGATCTCGGCACGCTCAACGAGATTGGCTTCATCGCGTTGCAGCGCGCACGCGGGCAAGGGTTGGCTGCGCAGGTCGATCGGTGGTGCATCGAGCGCCGGTTCGTGCCGCACGTGACGCAGCAGGCCGAAGACGTGCAGTCGGTGCTCGCGTCGGTCGCGGCCGGCGCGGGCGTTGCGTTCATTCCGTCGCGTGCGCAATATCTGCTGCGCGACGCGACGGTATTGCCGCTCGAGGGCAAGGACGCGAAGTGGCGCGTCGGGCTCGCGTGGCTGTCGGGCCGCGACGATCCGGTCACCACACGCTTCGTGTCGTTCATGCGTGCCGCGATCAAGAATGCATGAAGGACGAAGCGGTATAGTGTCCTCAGCCGGCGGCGGTCGCCCGAAAGCGTGCCGGACGCCCGAACGAAAGCCCCAGTCTTGCTCACCGACCGGAAACGATGACTTCTGAATCCGACGACTCCCCGCTCGATCCCGCGCTTGTCGCGGCACTCGCGACGCTGCACGAAGCCGCTGCCGACCCGGCCGCCAGGCCGTGGTCGCTACCGAAGATCGCAAAACGCTCGCAACTGCCGATGAGCACGCTGCGCCGCGTGCTGACGCAGCTCGACGCCGCGGGCCTGAGCACGACGACGCTGAACGAGGACGGCACCGGCAGTGCCGCGCTGACCGACGAAGGGCGCGCCGTGTGCGCGCAACTGTTCGGCACGAACGACGCGGGATAAAAAACGGATCGCTGGAAGCGACCCGTCGTCTTGCGGTTCGACGCGCGGCGTCGACGCGTTACCACCGCACCGTCACGCCGCCCATCACCGAATGATCATAGGTCTGGTCGTTCAGCCCGCGCCGATAGCCGATGTCGAGATCGAGCCACGGCTTCGGCGAATAGATCGCGCCCGCGATCGCGAATGCCGGATTCGCGCCGGCGCCGCCTGCCGTGTTGCGCGACGTGCCGATGTCGGCCACGAGTTGCAGTGTGTCGGTGGCCTTGTAGATCGCCGCGCCCGACACGGCCCAGATCGACGTCGGGTCGCCCTGGCGATTCGGCTGGTACGTCATTCCCGCATTCGCGAGAAACGAAAACCGCGCGACGTCGAGCTGCGCGAGCAGCGTTGCGCCGGCGCCCACGCGGCCGGTGCCGAGCCCGCGCCGGTCGTTGCCGGTCGGCGTCGTCAGTTTCGGCTTCAGTGCGATCGACAGCGGACCGCGTTCGACGAACCGCCATTTCATGCCGATCTCGACGTCGCCGACGCCGGCGCCGTTCTCGTCGGTGCGCGTCTGCAGATGCGTGTACGGCGCGTTCACGTAGAGGTCGACGTGTTCGCCGAACCCGCGCGTGAGCGTCGCGTTCCACAGCTGGTGGCGGCCGTTTTCTTCCTGTTTCGAGGTTTCCTCGGCGTTGAACTCGAACTGCCAGTTCGCGTTGCCCTGCGTACCCGTGTCGTCGCTGACGAGCGGATGGGTGGCGAGGGCATCGAACGGCGCGAGGAGGGCGCTCGCGGCTGCGAGCGGAAGCATTCTTTTCATGGGATCACCTGTCGTGCGTGGCGAGCCTGCCGGCCCGGGCACGTGGCACGGGCCGGCAGGGCGCCTTCAAGCGAGGAAGCTCAGAACCACTGCTTGTAGCGGCGCACGTAGATCGTCTTGACGATCTGCGCGAGCAGGATGTAGCCGACCATCGTCGCGGCGAGCCACAGCCAGAAGGTGTCCGGCAGGTGCATGAAGCCGAGGGACTCCGCGAACGGCGAGAACGGCAGCCAGCAGCCGATCACGATCGCGGTGAACGTCGACAGTAGCACCGGCAGCGCGGCCGTGCTCTGCAGGAACGGGATCTTCTGCGTGCGCAGCAGGTGCACGACGAGCGTCTGCGACACGAGGCTCTCGATGAACCAGCCCGAGTTCATCACGATCTGGCCGCCGGTGCCGCCGTTCAGGTGATACATCGCGCCCGCACCGAACACCGTCCACATCAGGATGTACGTCGTGATGTCGAATACCGACGACGTCGGCCCGACCCACAGCATGAAGCGGCTGATGTTGCCGGCCTCCCACTTGCGCGGTTTCTTCAGGAACTCGGGATCCATCTTGTCCCACGGCAGCAGCATCTGCGACGTGTCGTAGATCAGGTTCAGCACGAGCAGTTGCGTCGCGAGCATCGGCTCCCACGGCAGGAACGCGCTGGCGACGAGCACCGAGAACACGTTGCCGAAGTTCGAGCTCGCGGTCATGTTCAGGTACTTCAGGATGTTGCCGAACGTCTCGCGGCCCTTGATCACGCCTTCCTCGAGCACCATCAGGCTCTTTTCGAGCAGGATGATGTCGGCGGTTTCCTTCGCGATGTCGGCGCCGCTGTCGACCGAGATGCCGACGTCGGCGTCGCGCAGCGCGGGCGCGTCGTTGATGCCGTCGCCGAGGAAGCCGACCGTGTGGCCGTTCGCCTGCAGTGCCTTGACGATGCGCGCCTTCTGCAGCGGCGTCAGCTTCGCGAATACGGTCGTGCGTTCGACGACCTGCGCGAGCGTTGCGTCGTCGAGCGCTTCGATTTCCGTGCCGAGGATCGGCTTGCCGGGTTCGAGGCCGACCTGGCGGCACACCTTCATCGTGACGACCGGGTTGTCGCCCGTCAGCACCTTCACCGCGACGCCGTTTTCGCGCAGCGCGGCGAGCGCCGGCGCGGCCGATTCCTTCGGCGGATCGAGGAAGGTCAGGAAGCCGCGCACGACGAGGTCGTGTTCGTCGGCGGTGCGGTACTGCTGGCGCTCGTCGCCGCGCGGGATCGTGCGCGTCGCGAGCACGAGCACGCGGAAGCCGTCCTCGTTGTACGCGTTGGCCTG
Organism: Burkholderia sp. Ac-20344; assembly: GCF_017104975.1. NCBI lineage: Bacteria > Pseudomonadati > Pseudomonadota > Betaproteobacteria > Burkholderiales > Burkholderiaceae > Burkholderia > Burkholderia sp. Ac-20344. The sequence goes on along the minus strand of NZ_JAAGPP010000116.1, from coordinate 11,314 downwards.
TTCGAGCAGCCGCTTGCGCGCGACGAAGTCGAGCGGACGCACACTGTTTTCATCCTGCACATGCGTGGAGACGGCCAGCATCTCCTCCACAGCGCCCTTGCAGATCAGCAGGTGCGTGCCGCGCGTATCCTCGACGACGACCGACAGGCGGCGCCGCACGAAGTCGAACGGCAGTTCGTCGATCTTCTTGTAGCCCTGCGGCTTCACGCGCTCGCCGATCTCGTCGGCACGCGCGACGACCGCGATGTCGATCAGGTTCTTCTGGCCGCTCTGGTGGAAACTGTTCAGCCAGCCGAGCCGCAGGATCTCCTCGTCCTTGTAGCCCGACAGGTCGAGGTGATGCTCGAGGATGATCTTGTCCTGCGTGAGCGTGCCGGTCTTGTCGGTGCACAGCACGTCCATCGCGCCGAAATTCTGCACCGAGTTCAGCCGCTTGACGACGACCTTGCGGCGCGCCATCGCGACCGCGCCGCGCGCGAGGTTCGCGCTGACGATCATCGGCAGCATCTCGGGCGTGAGGCCCACGGCCACCGCGAGTGCGAACGTGAGCGCGCTCAGCCAGTCGCCCTTGGTCAGCCCGTTGATCATGAACACGATCGGCACCATCACGAACATGAACTTGATCAGCAGCCAGCTCACGCTTGCGACGCCGCGGTCGAAGCTCGTCTCGATGCGCTTGTGGCTCACGACGTTGCGCGCGAGCGAGCCGAAGTAGGTGTCCTCGCCGGTCGCGACGACGACGGCCGTGGCCGTGCCGCTGACCACGTTGGTGCCCATGAAGCAGACATTCTCGAGATCGAGCAGCGAGGCCGACGTATCGGCCGCCGCGCCGTCCGCGCGCGTGCCGGCGGATTTGCCGGCCACCGCGCCGAGCGTGTCGTACTTCTCGACCGGCAGCGCCTCGCCGGTCAGTACGGCCTGGCTGATGAACAGGTCGCGCGACGCGAGCAGGCGCACGTCCGCCGGAATCATGTCGCCGGCCGACAGGTGCACGATGTCGCCGGCCACGACTTCGCGCATCGGTACTTCGCGGCGAGCCGGTTCGGACGTATCGGTTATCGCGCGTTGCACGGTTGCGGTCGTGCGGACCATAGCCTTGAGCTTCTCGGCCGCGCGCAGCGAACGGAACTCCTGTACGAAGCGCAGCAGCGCGCTGATCGTGACCATCGTCAGCAGGATCGTCATGCCGACATAGTCGCGATCGTCGGGCGCTGCGAAGTAGACGTCGGTGAAGAAGCTGATGGCGGCCAGCACCAGCAGCACATAGACGAACGGGTTGTGGAACGAGAGCAGCAACTGGCGGCTCCAGTGCAGCGGCTTGTCGTGCGCGATTTCGTTCGGGCCGTAGTGCTGCAGGCGGTCGGCTGCCTGCTCGTAGGTGAGGCCGCGCGTGCTGGTGTTCAGCGACTTCAGCGTGTCTTCGAGCGGACGGGCCGCTTCCTGCGCGGCGCGCATGATGTGCGCGTCGTTCTGTTGGGCGCCGCCGGCCTTGATGAAGCCGCGCTGTTTCTTGTGCGATGTGTTGTGTCGTGTTGTCATGAGTCGCTCCTTGCGCACGAGGCGGCGGGCGGGGAGCGACCGTGACGTTATCGACGCACGAGCGCTCCCCGCCGCGTCGCGTCAGGCGCGATCGGCTGTGGATCGGTGAAGGCGGGAACGCTCGCCGGCGCGTGCGGTGCGGCCGGAGGGGCGATGCGCAGCGTCGCACCGGCGAGCGGTAATCGACTACTGTCGTCTGAGTTCATCTGCACTCCTGTCGGTTGCGGATAGTCGGCACGGGCGATCGACAGCGACGCACGCACGAAGGCGCACGGCCGGACGGCACGCGAACGGAAGGTGCACGCGGCTGACGCTGCGCGCAACACGAACGCACGCGCGCGATGGCGCATCGCATGCATTCGGCAATATCGAAAAATTCGGCGGGAGATCTGGCCAGTCAGGCCGGAAGGGCGCCGCATCCTGCTTCCCGGGATGCGGCAGAAGACGAGGCTCTGCGCGTTTTCCTCAGGCAGCAGTCAAGTTGGTCGAGCACCAACTACAACTCGCATCGGTGTTCACAGAACACTCCATGTAATTAGACGGGAGCGATGGTAATGGGTCGCTGTGCGAAGCGTCAACCCTTTTGTCAGCCGTTATTTCGAGACACGGAATCGGGGGGACGTGTACGCGATGCAACCCCGGATCGTTGCCAACGAAACGGCCGCGCGCATGCGATATCGGCATGCGCGCGGCCGCGTCGAAGCAGGGTGGCGGCGACTAGTTGGCTGACGCGACGGCGGCCCCTGCATCGAGAATGCCCGAGCCCGCCGGCATCGCGGTGCACGACGTGCCGGCCGCGAGCTTGGTCGTGCGCGTGCCGCCCTGCAGCTTCTGCTGGATCTGCGCGGGCGTGAGGTTGCCGTTCACCGACAGCATCAGCGCGGCGACCCCCGCCACTTGCGGCGTCGCGAGACTGGTGCCGTTCGCGACGCCGTAGGTGTCCGAGCCCGGCGTCGTCGTGCCGGTGTTCGACGTCGACAGGACGTTGACGCCCGGCGCGCTCAGCGAGACATCGGTGCCGAAGTTGCTGAACGATGCGCGGCGGCCGGTCGCGTCGGTTGCGCCGACGGTGATCACGCCGCGGCAGTTTGCCGGCTGGTCGAACCCGGTCGACAGGCCGTCGTTGCCGGCGGCGACGACGACGGTTACGCCCTTCGCGGTCACGTCGTCGATTGCCTGCTGGAACGTCGTGCTGCACGCACCGACACCGCCGAGGCTCAGGTTGATGACTTTCGCGGGGCGCGGGTTCGTCGGTACGCCGTTCACCGCGATGCCGGCTGCCCAGCGCATCCCGTCGGCGATGTCGCTCGTCACGCCGCCGCACTTGCCGAGCACGCGCACCGGCAGGATCTGGCCGAGCCACGACACGCCGGCAACGCCGGTGCCGTTGTTGGCGGTCGCGCCGATCACGCCCATCACGCGTGTGCCGTGCCAGCTGCTGTCGCTCGGCTGGCTCGCGCAGTGATAGTACGGACCGTTTGCGTTGTCGAGTTCCTGCTGCGTGATCCAGTCGCCCGGGTCGGTTGCATCGGGGCTGCGTGTCAGGCCGTTGTTGCTGGTGTTGACGTTGCTGATGAAGCTGTAGCCGGACAGCAGGTTGCCGACGAGGTCGGCATGCGGCCGGTAGCCCGTGTCGAGCACGGCCGTGACGACGGTCGGCGAACCCTTGGTCACGTTCCACGCGGGCGGCAGGTCGATACCGGCCGTCGGATCGGACAGGTACCACTGCTGGCTGTAGAGCGGGTCGCTCGGCGTGTCGCGGATCTTCATCGGGTGATCCGGTTCCGCGTAGTCGACGTCCGAATCGGCTGCGAATGCCTGCGCGAGCGCGGCTGCGTCGGTGGCGGCCATGCGCTGCCCGAGCGACAGCACGGCCGCGCCGTTCGAGATCGTCCGTTCGACCTGCACGTTCACCGGCGTTTGCCCGACCGTGCTCGCATAGGCGCGTGCGCTGCCGGCGACCGGCGCCGTCCAGCGCGTCATCGAGCGCTGGATTACCGCGCCGAGCCGCGTCCCGTCGTCGATGGCCGCCATCGCACGCGTGGCCGTCAGCGTCTTCAGCTTGACGATCAGGTGATCGACCGGCGGCTCGGCCGGCGCGCTCGTCTGGGCGGCCATCTGCACGGCGGCCTGCTGCGCCGAGCACGCATTGCTGCCGGAAGTGGTGGGCGGGGTCGTCGGGGCCGGCGTTGGGGCCGGCGTCGGGGCCGGCGTTGGGGTGGGGGCCGGTGCTGCGCTGGTCGGCGACGGGTTGCTGCCGTCGCCGCCTCCGCCGCAGCCGGCGATCGGTAGCAGGGCCGCGGCAGACAGCATGCCGGCGAGCATGCGCGCATGGGCGGAATGGGCCCGCGCGAAATTGAAACGTTTGGCTTTCATGTTGAAAGTCGATCCTCGTAGATAACCGTCGTGCCGGCGGTGGTGCCCGGTCCGGCGCACACCGGACCTATTTTTTTCAGGCGCGCGCAGGGTTTCTGCGACGCGACATGCATTGGGTAACGGCTGCTGTGGCGGCTTTCTTGAATATGTTTTGTATGAAAGAACGACGAAACGCAAACGATTGCGTTGTGGCATCGCAGCACGAACGCGCGTTTGGAACCGGTGACTGAACCCGGGAGACGAGACCGCCGCCGTCCGGTCGGGCGCAATACGCGGCCCGGGCGCTGTTTGCGCGCCACGGAAGGCAACCGCTCGCGTCGGGCGGCTGACGCTTTCCCTGATGCGACGCGAATTTTGTTGGGCGTACGATCGCGATTCGATCAACGTTTCGTCAGGAGAAAAGCATGGATCGCCGCTTACGCTGGCTGGCCGTCGCGCTGTCCTGTGCGCTGGCGGGTGCCGCGCACGCGCAGGCCCTCACCGGCACGCTGAAGAAGATCAAGGACACGGGCGTCGTGTCGCTGGGCATTCGCGAATCGTCGGTGCCGTTCTCGTATTCGGACAACCAGCAGAAGAACATCGGCTATTCGCGCGACATCGCGTCGCGCATCATCGACCAGTTGAAGACGGAACTGAACGTGCCGAACCTCACGGTGAAGGAGATCCCGATCACGTCGCAGAACCGGATTCCGCTGCTGCAGAACGGGACGATCGATTTCGAATGCGGATCGACGACGAACACGCTCGAACGGCAGAAGCAGGCCGCGTTCTCGAACAGCATCTTTTTGTACGGCATCCGCTTCAGCACGCGCAAGGATTCGGGCGTGAAGGATTTCTCGGACCTGGCCGGCAAGACGGTCGCGACGACGGCCGGCACGTCGGACGAACGCCTGCTGCGCAAGCTCAACGAAGAGAAGGCGATGAACATGACGATCATCAGCGCGAAGGATCACGCCGAAGCGTTCATGAACGTTACGACCGGTCGCGCGGTGGCATTCGTGATGGACGAGCCGCTGCTGTACGGCGAGATCGCGAAGGACCGCAATCCGGGTGCGTACACGGTGACGGGCACGCCGCTCGTCCACGAGAACTACGCGTGCATGATGCGCAGGGACGATCCGGCGTTCAAGCATGTCGTCGACGGCGTGATCGCGAAGATGCAGACGTCGGGTGCGGCCGAGAAGCTCTACAACCAATGGTTCACGCAGCCGATCCCGCCGAAGGGCGTGAGCCTCGACTATCCGCTGTCGGCGGAGATGAAGCAGCTGTTCAGGAATCCGACGGATCAGGCGCAGTATTGATTTGAGGCGGTACCGATCGACGTTCGGCAATGAAAAACCGCCGGCGCGTGCCGGCGGTATCGACGGCACGGCAGGGGCGGGCAGCGCGAAACGCGTCCCGCGCTGATTTCCGGCCCGTGCGCAGCCGGGAAGCCGGGCCAGCCCGGGATTGGCACAGGCGATGCCCCGCCGGTAGCGGATTTTCGGGCATGCCGCAATCGGCATTCAACCTCGTCCACGCCAGGGGAATCCGGCTGCGTGCCCCGACAACAGGCACAATACGGCATTCGCCACGACGCACACGTGTTCGCAGCTCGAACATCGCACGGCTGCGTCACTGCTGTCCGACATCCTTCCCTGTCGTCATGAACGCCACGCTCACTCCCGCGCGCGAGTCGAATTCGCCGCGTTTCCTGTTGTTCCTGATCTGCCTGTTCGCATCCGCCGGCCAGCTCGCCATCGACATCTACGTGCCCGCGCTGCCCGACATGGCACGATCGTTCGCGACCACGCCGCAGGCGATCCAGTCGAGCGTGTCCGGCTACATGGCGGCCTACGCGCTCGGCCAGCTCATCTTCGGGCCGGTCGCCGACGCTTACGGGCGCAAGCGCGTGCTCGCGTTCGGGCTCGTGATCTACACGATCGGCTGCCTGCTGTCGCTCGGCGCGCAGAACCTCGAGACGTTCGTGCTGGCGCGCTGCCTGCAGGGCTTCGGGATCGCGACCACCAACCTGCTCGCGAAGGCGATCATCACCGATTCGTTCTCCGGCCAGGCGCTGATGCATGCGTTTACGTACATGTCGATCGCGTGGGGGCTCGCGCCGATCGTCGCGCCGGTGATCGGCGCGCACCTGCAGGAATGGTTCGGCTGGCGCGCGTGCCTCGTGTTCCTGCTGGTGTACTCGCTGGCGATGTGGGCGCTGCTGTGGCGGTACCGCGAGACCTTGCCGAAACCGGTGCATCTCGAGCCGCGCACGCTGATCGCGAACGCGGGCAAGGTGCTGGCGAGCCCGGTGTTCCAGAGCTGCTTCCTCGCACAGGGGCTGTGCTACAGCATCCTGCTCGTATTCAACATCGTCGGGCCGTTCATGGTGCAGACCACGCTGCACAAGCCGCCGACCTTCTTCGGCTATCTCGCGCTCGGGATCGGGCTGATGTATTTCCTCGGCGGCCTGTCGAACCGCATTCACGGGCCTGGGCTGCCGAGCGCCGAGCAACGGCTGCGCATCGGCGCGCGCGTGATGGCGGGGGCGTCGGTCGCGATGCTGGTGCTGGCGCTGACCGTCGGGCTGCGCGTGTGGACGCTCGCAACGCCGGTGCTCGTGATGGGCTTTTGCGCGGGCGCGATGTACCCGACGCTGATGGCCAAGGGCAATTCGCTGTTTCCGCATATCGCCGGCCTGACGAGCGCGATTCTCGGGTGCGCGCTGCTGCTCGTGTCGTCCGCGATGATGGGGCTGGCCGGTTTCGTGTCGATCCATGTCCTGACGCCGCTCGCGGTGTTCTTCGTCGCGCTGTCGTGCATCGTCGTCTGGATGGTGACGAAGCTGCTGCGGTACCTGTCGCAGCAGCAGGCCCAGGCCGCGCCCGTCGTGTGCGGGCGCGGGGAGGCCGCGTAAGTGCCGCCTGCCGATCGACCCATGAACCCGATCCTGCTGAACCGCGTCGCCCGAACCGACGCCGCCGACCTGATCGCCGCCAATCGCGCGAGCCGGAGCCACCATCTGCCGTGGGTCGATTCGTTCACCGACCAGGCGGGATTCGACCAGTGGTTCGGCCGCTGCCTGACGGGGCCGAACGTCGGTCTCGTCGCGCGCGAGCGCACGTCCGGGGCGGTGGTCGGCGTGGTGAACCTCAACGAGATCGTCGGTGGGGTATTCCAGAGCGCGTATCTCGGCTACTACGGCATGGTGGCGTTCAGCCGCAAGGGGCTGATGACCGAGGCCATGCGCGCGGCAATCGGCGTTGCGTTCGGCGAACTCGGGCTGCATCGGCTCGAAGCGAATATCCAGCCCGGCAACCACGCGTCGATTGCGCTGGTTCGGCGGCTCGGTTTCACGAAAGAGGGTTTTTCGCCGCGCTATCTGCGCATCGGCGGCGAATGGCGCGACCACGAACGGTGGGCGCTGCTGGCCGACGGCGAACCCGGCGCGCACGCCTGACGCCCGAGACCGGGCGATTTTCCTCCCGCCGCCGGCCGCTTACAGCGGATGCGCGGCGCCGGCCTGCGTCAGCAGCGAAACGGCGACCGGATCCGGCATCCCGTTCGAGTCGATCGCGCCGGCTTTTGCGAGTGCGACGAGATCGCTGTCGACACCCGGTTGCCCGACCGTGAACGACGTGGTCAGGAATGCCGGCGCGGCGAACGCGACCGAATAGCGCTGCTGCAGGTTCGCGACCACGGCCGATTGCGCGGCCTGCACGGTGTTCGGGCTGTTCATCACCTGCTGGTAGCGCAGATTGCCCTGAAAATTGCCGATCAAGGTGGCCGTGTTCGTGCCGAGCTGGGCGGCGAGATAGACCAGCATCAGCTCGGTCTCGGGCGTCGTGTTGAACGTGCCGCCCGCGTACGCGAGCGAATGCAGGCTCGTGCCGCCCGACGTCACGGTGATGGCGCACGGCAGTGCAGCATTGACCGTCACGCGGTAGTTGCCGCCGCCGTCCGTCAGCGTCGTCGCCGAGCCCGCCGCGCAACTGACCGTCACCTGCGCACTGGCGAGCGCGTCGCCCGTCGCGGCCGTGCCCGACAGCGCAACGGTCTGCGTGTTGTTGTTGAAACAGGCATCCACGCCGAAGCAGGCCTCGCCGTTGCACGCCTGAAGCGTCGCGAGGATGGCGAGGCAGAGCGTGCCCCGTGCGGGGCGGATGAAACGCCTGGGGTGAATGTTCATGGTCGCGGGCCTTGAGGGGAGTGGGGCAACCGGTCGACGCCGAAGATGCGGTGCCGTTCACATTCTAGGTCTCGAATCGGGGCGCTGCTTGCCCGTTTGGCGCGTTTGGCCCGCTTGGGGCCGGAGGAACCCGGCACGCAAGCGTGTCGTGCCGCTGTCGTGCTTTGCCGGCAACGGCCGTCAGGTGCGCGGTGGGCGGGCCGGCGCCATCACGCAGGCGAGCAACAGGCTCAGCACGATGCTGAGCGCGAGCGTGTGCCAATGGCCTCGCCCATATCCGGTGTGATCCACCAGCACGTCATGTCGTGCATTCGGGCCTGGTGACACTCCAGGATGCCGCCATACAGGTAGGCATTCCGCAGCGCAGCGCCCGAATACAGTCCCACCCACTCGCTCAAGGCTCGCGCGCGGCTGCCTTCGCGAACGCGCCGCGCACCTCGAAGCTGATCGCATCGGCCACATTGCCGCGTGCATCGACGAGTTCGAGCCGGTGCCGGCCCGGCCACGGCATCCACGCGATGCGATCGGCATGCCCGATTACCTTGTCGTCGAGCCGCCACGCGAACTTCGTGGCGCGCCCGGCCGAGCGCTCGAACCAGATTCGCTGGTTCTTTGGCGGAATGTCGGGATCGATCGCGAAGATCGTGCCGTCGGTCGGCGTGCCGATCGTCAGCGGCGCGCGCGCGCCGTCCTTGCCCGGCGTCACGGGGACGGCGAGCCGGATCGTGTCGACCGCCGTTCCCGCGATGAACCACTCGTTGCGTGACGGTTCGATCTCGCGTTCGAACGTGATGCGGCGCGTCTCGACGCCGGCCGGCGCGCGCGGCGCGCGGCTCGGCTGGTCGCGGTGCAGGTAGCCGACGACGGCCGACCACACCGGCGACGCACCCGTGACGCCCGACACGTCCCACATCGGCGAGCCGTCCGCATTGCCGACCCACACGCCGACCGTATAGCGCGACGTGAAGCCGACGGTCCAGTTGTCGCGCATGTCCTTGCTCGTGCCGGTCTTGACCGCCGAGAAGAAGCGCGTCGCGAGCGGATTGTCGAAGCCGAACGTGCGCACGCGCGCATTGTTGTCGGAGAGGATGTCGGTCACGACGAAGCTGGCCGCCTCGCTGAACACGCGCGTGCCGTCGGCCGCGCGGGCGGGCGACGAGGTCGACGCGCCGGACGCCGGTGCGGGCGCGGGCCGGTCGACGACCTTGCGGGCGACGCCGCCGTTCGCGAGCGCGCGGTACGCGTTGGTCAGCGACAGCAGCGTGACGTCCGCACTGCCGAGCGCGAGGCTGAAGCCGTAGTAGTCGCCTTCCTGCGCGAGCGGCAGGCCGAGCGCGGTCAGCGTGCGCGCGAAGCGGTGCGGCGTGACGAGCACGAGCGTGCGCACGGCCGGCACGTTCAGCGAGCCGCCGAGCGCGCTGCGCACGCTGACCCAGCCCTTGAAATCCTTGTCGTAGTTCTGCGGAATGTACAGGCCGCCGCCGGCGGCGAGGTTGATCGGTGCATCGTCGAGCAGCGACGCGGCCGTCAACCGTTTCTCGTCGATCGCCTGCGCATACAGGAACGGCTTGAGCGTCGAGCCGGCCTGGCGCGGCGCGAGCACGGCATCGACGTCGCGCGCACTCGACAGCGCGCCGGACGATCCGACCCAGGCGCGAATCTCGCCGGTCGCGTTGTCGATCACGACGACCGCGCCGTCCTGCACGTTGCGCCGGTGCGCGGGTGCGTTGAGTTCGGTCAGCGCGCGCATCAGCGTGTCGCGCGCGAAGCGCTGCAGCGGCGCATCGAGCGTCGTGCGCACCTGCGTACCGGCCGCCGGCCGGACCTCGGCCGCGATGCGTCGCGCGAAGTGCGGGGCGAGGGCGGCGCCGTCGTCACGCGTGGCGCTGGCTGGACGCGCGGTAACGAGCTGCACGTAGCCGTCGAGCGACGCGCAGGCCTGCTCGGCATGCATGTCGCGCAGGATCCGGCACGCACGCTCGGCGACTTTCGCGGGCGTTGCGTTGGGCGCGCGCACGAGCGCGGCCGCGATCGCGGCTTCGCGAGCATCGAGGCCCGACGGCGCCTTGCCGAACAGTACCTGCGACAGCGCGGCGAGGCCGATCGTCTCGCCGCGGAACGGCACGAGGTTCAGGTACGCCTCGAGCACCTGGTCCTTGCGCCAGCCGCGTTCGAGCAGCAGCGCGTTGACCGCCTGCGTGGCCTTCTGCGGCAGCGAGCGCTGGCCCGAACGGCGCGGCGAATCGCTGAGCAGCCCGGCGAGCTGCATCGTGACGGTCGACGCGCCGCGCGTGCGCTCGTTCCACAGGTTGCCCCACGCCGCGCCGGCGATGCCGCGCCAGTCGACGCCGCTGTGTTCATAAAAGCGCTTGTCTTCGGACACGACGATCGCCTCGCGAAACGCGGGCGACACGTCCGCGAGCGACACCCAGTCGCCGCGCCGTTCGGCGAGGTCGACGCGCGTGCGCTGCAGCGCCGTGCCGTCGCGCGCGAGCAGCACCCAGTCGGAGCTGCGCCAGTTGCGGCGCACTTCGTCGTAGCTCGGCAGCGCATGCGCGACGAGCGGCGCGGCCAGCACGATGGCGACGAATACGCGGCCGGCGAAACGCGCCGGCCGCGGCAATGCCAGATCGATCATCGCGGTCCCGTTACTTGCCCGCGTCGGCCGGCTTCACGGTCACCGGCGGGTTCGGCCACAGGCCGTACACGGACGGCGCGTACAGCACCTCGACCCGCGTCGGCGGCAGCCCGAACGTGCCGACGTTGTTCAGCCGCACCGTGTACTCGACCGAGAATTTACCCTTCGGCAGATAGTCGTAGTACGCGCGGTAGCCGTCGAAGTCGCGCTCGATGAACGCAGGCCACGCGCCGTCCGGCGTCTTTTCGCCCTGCGTCGCGGCTTCGGAGTCGCGGCCGAGGCCCGAGCCGAGGATCGTCGAACCGGCCGGAACCGGATCGTTGACGACGACCCACGTCATGTCGCTCTGCGCATCGATGTCGAGATGCACGCGCACGACGTCGCCGCGCGTCAGCACACCCTTGACGGCGGGCGACACGGGCGTGACGGTCTTCGCGATCCGGTAGCCGGCCGCGAACGGCGAGCGCAGCGGCACGGCCGCGAGGCTTTCGATCGTGGCCCACGGGCGGCCCGTGCCGTCCTGCGTGACCGACAGCGTGGCCGGCGCCTGCGACGCGCGCGGCCACGGCAGCATCACGCTGCGGGCCGCG
>NZ_JAAGPP010000115.1:0-30635 GCF_017104975.1 Burkholderia sp. Ac-20344 | reverse complement strand
CGGCCGCTCGCACCGTGACCTTGCCGCCGAGCGTGACGCCGGCCGGCAGCGGCACGCTCCACTGGCCCGTGCGACCCGCGAGTGCATAGCCGAGCAGGCCGCGCGTGAGCGGATACGTGCGGCCGTCGCCGGTCACGAGCTCGACCGACGCCAGTTGCGCGCGCCGCGCGCCGCCGTTGTGCACCCGCAGCAGCCAGCCGCCGTTGCCGCGCAGCAGCGCCCAGTCGAGCTGCGGCGCGCCGTTGGTGGCAGGCTCGACGAACACCGGAATCGAATAGCGCAGCCGGATCGACACGCCGTTGGCCGGCGCCTCGCCGGGCTGCGGCAACTCGTCGATCAGCAGCCGGTAGCTCTGCTCGGTGCCGGACGGTGTGCGCGACGCCCGCACGACGCGGATCAGCTGTTCGGATTGCGTGCCGACTTCGATGAGCGGCGGACTGGCCAGCAGATCCTGGGTGGGCGTCAGCGTGTCCTGGCCGTCGGCCTGGTCCCAGCGGAACACGCGCACCTGCCCGTACACGGGGCGCTCGCCCGGATTGCGCAGCGTGATGCCGGTGGCCGTGTCGTCGGTGCCGAATTCGATCGTGACGGGGGAAATCTGCAGCGACGCGGCGTGCGCGGCGCCGACCGCGCACAGCAGCGCGGCGAGCGTTCGTCGGAATGCGGTCATGCGAAGCGGCGCCGGTCAGAAGTAGACGGTTGCGGTGACGGTCGCCTGATAGGTGTCCGGCTTCGGCGTCGCCTGCGCGGGCACCTGGCCGTAGACGGTCAGGGTCTGCGCGGAGCCCGTGCCGGTGCCGGCCACGGTGTCCGTGCCTTGCGTATTGCCCCAGATCGTCGTGCGCCCGGCATCCTGGTAGAGCTGGAAGCCGACGGTCGTCGTCGTGTTGCCGGTCGTCGTGCCGGCCATCAGCCGGCTCGCGACGCTCGACCCGGTGACCGTGCCCGCGTCGAGACCGACGTTGTACGGTGTCGTATTGGTGCAGGTGACGCTCACGGTCGTCTGCTGGTTGATCGCCGTGGCCAACACCCCGCTGGTGCCGAAGGCGAGCGGGTTCGCGGCGATCGCGCAGTTCGGTTGCAGCGTCAGCGTGACGTTGAAGGTGGCGGTCGCGGTGCCGTTCGAGTAGGTGGCAGCGTCGGCGGCGGGAGTCGAAAGGCCGATTGACAGCGCGAACGACAATGTCGTGGAAGCGATGGCAACTTTCACACTGATCCCTCATCGATCGTTTTTTTCATTGGATTTATGCCGCGCTTCGCATGCCACGGTATCGCAAACGCTGATACGAATCGGCAAGTCTTTCAATCCTAAATTTTAGGCTGTTTCATTTTGTTACATTTTGGTTGAGCGTTGATTGAATAAAGTCAGAAAGTATTTCATTTTTCGATTTTCAATGTGCGCGCCGAACGAAATATTTTCTTGCGACGCAGCAATTGCTTCAAGGTCGATACGGGGTGCAAAAAGATTTTGCGACTGATTCGGCGGGATCAATCGGCCCGTACGAAATGGATAATTAATGCGTCTGGTGAAATGGGGTGGATGAAAAAAGAATCATTCAATCGGATTGAATTGATTCCGATGCCATGTAAATGAATTGAATTTGGCGTGAGGCGGGATATCTCGGATATTCCGGATTGAAGGGCTGGCGAACCTGAATTGACGGCCGAAAACGAAAACGGCCGCATTACGCGGCCGTGAGCGTGCTTGCCGTAAAGGGCAGCGGGCCGTCGCGCCTCACCGGCGCGCGACGTGTCGCGACTACGAATTCGCGGCGGCCGGTGCGCGGCGCTGCTGCGCGATCTGCAGGAAGACGAGCGCGAGTCCGGCTGCGGCGATCAGCCCGCCGACGAGCGGCACGGCCGCATAACCGAAGCCCGCCGAGATCGCCGCGCCGCCGGCGGCCGCGCCGAGCGCGTTGCCGAGGTTGAACGCGCCGATGTTGACGGCCGACGCGAGGCCCGGCGCTTCGTGGGCCGCCCGCATCACGCGCATCTGCAGCGGCGGCACGACCGCGAACGTCGCGATACCCCACACGAGCAGCGTGACGGCGGCGCCGGCATGCGTGCTGGCGAGCACCGGGAACGCGGCCATCGTGGCGATCAGCAGCAGCAGGAAACCGATCAGCGTGCCGTCGAGCGAGCGGTCGGCCAGGCGCCCGCCCGCGATGTTGCCGATCGAGAAGCCGACGCCGATCAGCACCAGCATCGCGGTCACGAAGCCGGGTGTCGCGCCGTTCAGGTGTTCGAGCGTCGGCGCGACATACGTGTAGAGCGTGAACATCGCGCCGGCGCCGAGCACGGTCGTCCCGAGCGCGCCGAGCACGACGGGGCGCGTCAGCACCGACAGTTCGGCGCGCAGGTCGGGCATCTTGCCGGCTTCGCCCTTCGGCAGCGCGGCGAACAGCCCGGCGATCGCAACCAGGCCGAGGCCCGCGGTCGCCGCGAACGACATACGCCAGCCGATGATCTGGCCGAGCCAGGTCGCAGCCGGCACGCCGCCGACGTTCGCGATCGTGAGCCCCATGAACATCGTCGCGACCGCGCTGGCCTGTTTTTCGCGCGGCACGAGGCCGGCCGCGACCACCGAGCCGAGCCCGAAGAATGCACCGTGGTTGAGGCTCGTCACGAGGCGGGCGAGCAGCAGCGTCGTGTAGCCCGGCGCGAGCGCCGACAGCAGGTTGCCGATCGTGAAGATCGACATCAGCGCGATCAGCGCCGAGCGGCGCGACCAGCGCGCGAGCAGCAACGTCATCAGCGGCGCGCCGACCATCACGCCGATCGCATAGGCGCTGATCAGCATGCCGGCTTGCGGAATCGACACGTGCACGCCGTCGGCGATCACGGGCAGCAGGCCCATCGGCGAGAACTCGGTCGTGCCGATGCCGAACGCACCGGCGGCGAGTGCCAGCAGCGGCAGCGCGGCGCTGCCGCCCGGGCGGGAAGGAGAGGGAGTCGTGGGGTTCACGCGATGAATTCCTGTGGTCGAAGGACGACGGCACGGGGCCGTTGAGGACAAGGTGAAGTGTGCCTGCATGACTTTTGCGGAAAAAGCCGCATACGGGCGAAATTATCTTGATTTCATCTCAACAATGCAGCGAGCGCACGAAGCCCGCTGGTGGCGCGGGCGAACGAGAGGGCTTTAGCGAAAGTTTCCTGTAATGGGAAAGGCGCCGCTTTCGGCCGGGAGATCGCGATCCGTGCGCGTTTCGAGGCGGACTGCCGGTCGCGCCGGCCGGTGATCCGGTAGCGGGCCGTCGATCGACCGGCGGCGCGTGGCCGGGCGGCCCGGCCAGGTGCGGCCATCACCTCGCGCGAGCGCCGCATCATCGCCGACAACCGTTTGCAGACAAGGCATACGGGCAAAAAAAGCCCCGGCCACAGGGGGACCGTGACCGGGGCAGAAAGGCATCCTCTCTTTGGCACGAGGGTTGGATGCGCGCGAAGTATATTTCGGTGCATGGCAATTCGAACCGGCGTTAAACGGCCGTTTTTCGTGCCAATTTAAAAACACCACCGCTGCGGCGCCCGCTGTCGGCATGCTGAAAGATTTGTTTTCGCAGACGTGATGCCGGCGTTTAGCGCGTCAAGGCGGCTAAACCGGCGGTTTGACGCAGCGAAGCGCTCGGTCGTCGATCGACGGTACGAATCGCGCCGTTCGATCGTGTGCGTGACGTGTCGGACGAGCAGCGTCCGGTCAGCCCGCTTCGCCGGCCGCCTCGCGCACGGCCTCGAGAAACCGTGCGACGACCGGTGACGGCGGCACGGCCGCACCGTCGAACACGAACTCGATGTCGAAGCGGCTTGCGAGTTCGTCGAGCGCAACGAGCCGGACCGTGTGCGGGCAGGTCGGCGACGCGCTTTCCGGCACGAACGCACAGCCCATTCCGGCCGCGACGAGGCCGATCAACGTCGGGATATCGCTGCCGACCTGCGCGATGCGCGGCGTGAAGCCGGCCTGCTGGCACTGCGTCATCAGGAACCGGTGGTGCGCGGCGGAGCGCTGCGCGTCGAACCAGACGAACGGCTCGTTCGCGACGTCGGCCAGCGTGCGCGGCGCGGTGTAGCGCCCGCCCGGCGGCGCGGGCATCGCGAGCACGAAGCGGTCGCTCAGCAGTCGCACGCCCGACAGATGCGGCGCCTCGTCCCGACGCCACGCCATGATCCCGCCGTCGAGCTGGCCGCGCACCAGCGCGCTCGCCTGTTCGGCCGACAGCATCGGCGCGATCGACAGCTTCACGTCCGGGCACGCGTCGCGAAACGCCTTGAGGACGTTCGCGACGACCGGCAACGGCAGGCAGTTCGGCAACGCGCCGAGCCGCAGTTCGCCCAGCTGGCCGGCCGCGCTGCGCAACGCGCGCTCGCGGCTGTCCTGCAGTGTCGCGAGCAGGCCGGTCGCGTCCTGCAGGAAGCTGGCGCCGGCCGCCGTGAGCGTGACGCCGGTTGCGCGGCGCACCAGCAGCGGCGTGCCGATCGCGTCCTCGAGTTCGCGGATCTGTCGCGACAGCGCGGGCTGGACGATGCCGGCCGCGCGGGCACCGGCCATCACGCTGCCGGCTTGCGCGACGGCCACGAAGTAGCGCAGGTGACGCAATTCGATCTGGCGCATGCGGTATCCGTTCCGGTGGGTCGATATACCTGTGAAGCATAGCAAACGCCATTCGATGGTATTGGAAAGCATGAGGCGCGTGCCGTACGATGACCGTCATTGCCACGCGCGCTCGCGAGTCGCGCGTGTTCCCTCCGTTTCCATTGATCCCGTCCCATGCCGCTTCATATTCCAACCCCTTATGTCCGCTCGCAAATCGCATCCCGCCGGCTCGGCAGGACCATCCGGCTGAAGCTCGATGCGCTGCAGCCGTCGGGTTCGTTCAAGCTGCGCGGCATCGGCGCCGTCTGTGAAGCGCGGCATGCAGCCGGCGCGCGGCGTTTCGTGTCGTCGTCGGGCGGCAACGCGGGCATCGCGGTCGCGTATTGCGGACGCGAACTCGGCGTGCCGGTGCTCGTCGTCGTGCCGGAAAGCGCGTCGGTCCGCGCACGCGAGCTGATCCGCGTCGAGGGCGCGGAGGTGGTCGTGCACGGCGCGAGCTGGGCCGAGGCGAACGCGTTCGCGCAGTCGGCGCTCGGCGAGCACGACGCGTTCGTGCACCCGTTCGACGACCCCGTGCTGTGGCAGGGCCACGCGACGATGATCGACGAGATGGCGGCGGCCGGCCCGAAGCCCGGCGCGGTCGTGCTCGCGGTCGGCGGCGGCGGGCTGCTGTGCGGCGTACTCGAAGGGCTGGCGCGCAACGGCTGGCACGACGTGCCGGTGGTCACGGCCGAAACGGAGGGCGCCGACTGCTATGCGCGCTCGCTCGCGCAGGGGCGCCCGGTCGAATTGCCGGCGATCACGAGTATCGCGACGTCGCTCGGCGCGAAGCGGCCGTGCGATGCGGCGGTCGAATGGGCGGCGCGACACGAGATTCATCCGGTCGTCGTGTCCGATGCCGACGCGGTGGCCGCGTCGCTGCGCTTCCTCGACGAGCACCGGATCGTCGTCGAACCTGCGTGCGGCGCCGCGCTGGCCGCGCTCGAGCGGCCGGTGCCCGTGCTCGCGTCGGCGACGGATATCGCCGTGATCGTCTGCGGCGGCGTGACGGCGACCGTCGAGCAGATGCAGACGCTGAGCGCGACGTTGCGATAGGCGGGGTGGACGGCGGAAGGCGGCCTGTCGGGGGATGGTTGGACGGCCGTCGGCGACGGATATCGCCGTGATCGTCTGCGGCGGCGTGGCGGCGCCCGTCGAGCGGATGCAGACGCTGAGCGCGACGTTGCGATAGGCGGGGTGGACGGCAGAAGCAGGTCTGTCGAGGGACGGCCGGACGGCCGTCAATCCCGGCGAACGTCGGCATCGGCCGCGCATGCTCGCCACGAAGCGTCGACGCAAAGTCGGCGACTCAACGGGCAGGCAGCCTGCGGCACGGAAAGTCCCGTGAGGGATGACGGGAAAGGGTGCGTATCGCCGCGCTGCGCCGGGTGCGGCCGGGCGCGACGATACGGGCAGCCGGTCAGTTTGTGGCCGGTGCGCTCGCGCCGGATGGTGCGGGCGATGCGACGGGGTTGGCGGCAGCAGGCGCGGGCGATGTACCCGAGGGTGCCGATGCCGATACGGGGGCCGATGCGGCGGACGCGGGCGCAGGCGCGGCCGGTGCCGAAGCCGTTGCGGCAGGTCGCGATGCCGGGCCGGACGCGGATGCAGGCGTGGAAACCGGCACGGGAGCCAACGCCGGCGTGGATGCCGATCCGGACGCCGGTGCAGGGGCGATAGCCGGTGCGGGCGTCGACGAGGCGGCGGGAGCAGAAGCCGCCCCCGAAGCCCGTACCGCCCCCGAACCAGACGCCGCCACCGGCGCGGCAGCACGCAGCACCGCCGGCGCGGCCACGGCCGACGCCGCGGCCGGCACGGCGCTCGCGCCCGATTCGGGCGTGACGACCGGCAGCGAAAGCGGCACGGGCGCCGCGGGCGGCGTCGGCACGACCGGCGTGGTCATCTTCATCGGCTCGCCCTGCGGCGTCGGCGCGGGTTCGGGCAGCGGCGTCACGGGTTCCTTCTCGGCGGCCTTGACGGTCGCGCGGTCGCGGCGGGCCGGGTCGATCTTCAGGAAATGCTCGACGAGATTGAAGAAGCGCTCATAGAACACGCCGGCGGGAATCGTCTCGCTGGCGGTCTTGACGAGCGCGTCGTCGCTCGACCCGATCGGCAGCGACAGCGAGCCGAACACGCTGAGGCCGACGCTGGCCGACGTATTCGACTTCTTCAGCGTGTAGCGATCCTGCACCGCGTTCACGTACGCGATGCTCGACGTGCCGTCCGCGTTCGCGTCCGCACACACGACGTGAAACTCGATCACGACGTGCATGTCGTTGTTCGGCTGGAAATTCTTGCTGCCGTCGACCGCATCGTTGCGCGACGACGACACCACATAGCCCTGACTCAGCAGCGCGCGCCGCGCGGCCTCGCAGGCCGCGTCGGATTTCGAATGGAACGTATGCGCATACGGGCTGCTCGTCGCGTCGAACTGTTCCTGCTGGTAGATCGGCTTGGGCGGCGACGAGCACGCCGCCAGCAGGGCCGCGGCCGCGAGCGCGCACGAAACGGAAAACAGGCGAAATCGGTTGTGCATGGCGTCTTTCAGAAGGCTTGGCGAGAGGTCGCGCAACGGGCGGTGCCTGGATGAAGCGCGCGGCAATCTCGTAAGGCCGGGGCGCCATTATAGTTTCGTTTGATGTCGCGCTCGCTTCAGTCGGCCGGTGCGCCACGCGCCGCGGCCAGCAATTGCGACGTCAGCGGATGGTGTTCGCCGCGCCGCGAGCGGATCGCGTGGATCTCCTCGGTCACGTCGCCCGCGCGCCCGAGCCGCCGCAACCCGCGCAGCAGCGACGCATCGTTCGCGCCGAGTTCGCTCAGCGGAAACACGCCGAGGCCGCGCGCCGCGAACACGGCCATCAGCGCGCTGTCCTCGAATTCCCCGGCCACGCGCGGCACGATCCGTTCACCTTCCAGCCACAGGTCGAGGCGCGCGCGCAGCGCCGAATGCGCGGTCGGCAGCAGCACGGGCAGGTCGGCCAGGCATGCCGGAAAGTGCTGCCGCGCGACCGGCGTGACGAGTGTCGCGGGGCCATACCAGTCGACCGGCGACGCGACGAGCTGCTCGCTCGTCACGCGCAGGTTCGAACCGGACGGCGCGCCCTGGCCGGCTAGCACCAGATCGAGATGATGCAGCGCGAGCTCCGCGAGCAGTGCGTCGTGCTCGCCCTCGTGGCACAGCAGCCGCAGCGTGGGTGTATCCAGCACGGGTGTGAGGATCGCGTGCGCGGCGAGCTTGGAGATGCCATCGGCGAGGCCGACCGCGAGCCGCACGGTCGGCTGGCTGGCCGCCGCGCGCACTTCGTCGGGAATCAGCCGCCCCATCTCGAAGATCACCTCCGCACGCGCGAACGCGGCCTGGCCGGCGTCGGTCATCGTGACGCCACGCCCGGCCGGGCGCAGCAACTGGTGCCCGAGCGCTTTCTCGAGCTCGCGCACCTGCGCGCTGATCGTCTGCACGGCCATGTCGAGCCGCCCGGCCGCACGCGCGAAGCCGCCTTCCTTCACGACGACCCAGAAATAGTACAGATGTCGGAAATTGAGCATTGGATCGTAATTTCGGAAAAACCGAACTGAAAATCAGATTCTCTCTGATTTTTCCGAAGTTCGGGGCGGCATATCATTGGGCTTTCCACTTTCGTATCGGCCCATTTCATGGACTACCTGCTGACGCTTGCCGTTGACCCCGCCGTCTGGGCTGCGCTCCTGACGCTCGTCGTGATGGAAGTCGTGCTCGGCATCGACAACCTGATCTTCATCTCGATCCTCAGCAACAAGCTGCCCGAAGCGCAGCGCGCCCGCACGCAGCGCCTCGGCATCGCGCTCGCGCTGGTGATGCGCCTCGCGCTGCTCGGCAGCGTCGCGTGGATCGCGAGCCTCACCGAACCCGTATTCACGCTGTTCGACCATGCGTTCTCGTGGCGCGACATGATCCTGCTGTCGGGCGGCCTGTTCCTCGTGTGGAAGGCGACCACCGAGATCCATCACCACGTGTCGCACGACGCCGAAGGCGCGGGCGGTGCCGGCGGCGCGGCCGGCCTGACGATGTGGGCCGCGATCGGCCAGATCGTGATGCTCGACATCGTGTTCTCGATCGACAGCATCGTGACCGCGATCGGCATGACCGAACATGTGCCGATCATGTTCGTCGCGGTGATCGTCGCCGTCGCCGTGATGATGTTTGCTGCGCAACCGCTCGCACGCTTCATCGACCGCAACCCGACCATCGTCATGCTCGCGCTGTCGTTCCTGGTCGTGATCGGCATGACGCTGATCGCGGAAGGTTTCGGTTCGCATGTGCCGAAGGGTTACATCTACGCGGCGATGGCGTTCTCGGCGTTCGTCGAGGGCATGAACATGCTGGCGCGACGCGCGAAGGCGAAGCGCGCGGCACGGACGGAAGGCCACTGAGCCACCGCGCGTGACACGGCCGATGCGGTGGCCGGCGTCACGCGCCTCCGTCACGCGCCTCATATGGAATCCAGATGAAATTCGCACGGAAAGGAGAAACGCGATGAAATGCCCAGTCTGCAAGACGCCCGACCTGCTGATGGCCGAGCGCCAGTCGATCGAGATCGACTACTGTCCGACCTGCCGCGGCGTGTGGCTCGATCGTGGTGAGCTCGACAAGCTGATCGCGCGCGAGACCGGCGATGCGCCAGCGCGTCGCGACGAGCCACCCGTGCGGCACGATGCGCAAGCGCCGCGCGGCCACGACGGCGGATGGGGACGCGACGGCCGCTCGCATGACAACCGTGACAGGCACGATGGCCGTTCGCACGACGATCGCTACCGGCACGACGGCCAGCAGCGTCGCCGGAAGTCGGTGTTCGACCTGTTCGACTTCGACTGATCGTAATTGCACCGCACGCGTCGGTGCTTACGCGTTGCCGGCCGTCACGTCGATGCGGCGCGGACGCGTTTCCTCGCGGCGCGGAATCGTCAGCGTCAGCACGCCGTCGCGCAGGTTCGCGTCGATCCTCGACGTGTCGAGGTCGGGGCTCAGCACGAAGCTGCGCGCATAGCGCGTCGCGCGGATTTCGGCGTGCCGCACGCGCAGGTCGGCCGGCGTGTCGAGGTGCGTGTCGGCTTCGATCGTCAACGTGTTGTCGTGCACCTTCACGTCGAGGTTCTCGCGCGGCACGCCGGGCAGGTCGGCCCGCAGCGTGACGCCGAGATGGTTCTCGACGACGTCGACGGCCGGCGTGATCGCGGGCCGGCGGGCCGCTTCGGCGGCAGCAGGGTGAACGGTGTTCGTCTGACGCTCGGCCAGGGTCGGGTTCGAATTCATGTCGGTATCCTGAATATTATTGAACGGTGATCGCACGCGGCTTCGATGCCTCGCGCCGGCCGACGCGAATCAGCAGGCAGCCGTTTTCATAGCGGGCGCTGACCTGGTCGGGATCCGCGTCCCGCGGCAGCTCGACGACACGGCGGAATGCGCCGTGAAAGCGCTCCTGCGCATAGGTGCGCAGATCGTCGCCTTCGCTGCGTGGCGCCGGCTTGCGCTCGCCGCTGATCGTCAGCAGGTCCTTGTCGATCGACACGTCGAAGTCGGCCGCGGCCATGCCGGGCGCGAACGCGACGATCTCGATGGCGCCGTCGGTGGCGCCGACGTTGAGCGCGGGAAAGGCGCCGGGCCGCACCGCGCGGATGCCGGACGGACGGTCGCCGAGCAGGTTCGCTACCTGCCGCTGCACGCGGGCGAATTCGTCGAACAGGTCGCTGCCGAAATGGATACCGCTCATGTTGGTCCTCCTGAACAGGGAACGCGGGAGACGTAACGGCGCGACGCCTGCGGCGGGCGCGACGCGGGAACTCCACTGGGTCGAAACGGGGGCAGTGCGTTGGATGGTGCGCTGCCCGACGACGTGTAATTAGTGGCCACCGCAGCGCATTTCAAGAGCGAATCTGCAATCTGCATCAATGCATGCCCGTGCGATTCGATGCGACAATCGCCGCGATCTATCTGCAGACCAACGACACGGGACAATCATGGACATTCGACGCATCGCGATCGTCGGCGCCGGCGTGATCGGCGCGAGCTGGGCCGCCTTCTATCTGACGCAGGGTTTCGACGTCGTCGCGACCGATCCGGCGCCGCAAGCCGATGCGCGGCTGCGCGACGCGCTGGCCGCGTTTCTCGGCGACCGGGCCGCCGAACTTTCCACGCGGCTGTCGTTCGACGCCGATCTCGTGCGCGCGCTCGACGGCGTCGACTTCGTGCAGGAGAACGGCCCGGAGCGGCTCGACCTGAAGCGTGCGCTGTACCGGCAGATGGACGACGTGCTGCCCGCACACGTGCCGATCGCGTCGAGTTCGTCGGGCCTGAAAATGTCGGACATCCAGACCGCCTGCGACAAGCATCCGGAACGTTGCCTGATCGCGCATCCGTTCAATCCGCCGCACCTGATTCCGCTCGTCGAGCTGGTCGGCGGCGATGCCACGAGCCAGGACGTGATCGCGCGGGTGAAGGCGTTCTACGATGCGCTCGGCAAGCAGACGATCGTCCTCAACAAGGAGATGACCGGCCACGTCGCGAACCGGCTCGCGGCCGCGCTGTTCCGCGAGGTGTATCACCTCGTCGGCGAAGGCGTCGTGAGCGTTGCCGATGCGGACAAGGCCGTCGCATGGGGTCCCGGCCTGCGCTGGGGGCTGATGGGGCAGTGCCTGACCTATCACCTCGGCGGTGGCGCGGGCGGCATCGCGCATTTTCTCGAACACCTGTCGGGGCCGATCACGAGCTGGTGGGACGACCTTGGCACGCCTTCGTTCGATCCGGACGTCGATCGCAAGCTGAACGACGAATTGCGCGCGATCCAGGGCGAGCGCTCGATGCAGGAACTGGCGGCCGAACGCGACCGCCTGCTCGTCGAGCTGATCGACGCGCGGCGCCGCAGCTTCCTGCCGTGACCACGCCGCGGCGTCGCGTCCGGGCCCCGGCCGGCTACTGCTGCGCGGCGGTTTGCGAGGCCTGCGGCGTCTGCGCGAGCCATGCCGGGCTCACCGCCTGCACCAGCTCGCGGTTGCGCGCGCGCGTCGCGGCGTTCGGCGGGTAGTTGCCGTCGTTCGTCGGCAGTTCGCCGTCGAGATAGGCCTGCTTGAGTTGCGCAACGACTTCCGCGCGTGTCAGCCCCGGCGCGGGCGTCGCGGTGCCGGTGGTCTGGGCAAAGGCGGGGGACAGCAGGGCGGCTGCGGCGGTCGCGACGGCGAATCGCAAGGCATTCATGGCGTGCTCCGATCAAGGGGACGGGACACCGGATACGCACGGCGGCTGGCCGTGCATTCCGATGGGTCCCATTGTCGCGAGCGGGTGCTGCGCGGACGATGACGCGTTCCGGGCAAAGCTGTCAGTTGCGGGCGCGGGCACCGGGCGCGGGCACCAGGCGCGCCTGCGCCTGCGCATGTCGCGCCCCGGGCAGTTACAACTCCGATGCCGCCGTGATCAGCGTCGCTTCGAGTGCGAGCGTCGAACGCGATGCGGCCGCCGGCCGGTCGATCACGTATTCGAGTTCGCCGAGTTCGGGCAGCCCCGCGTCGAGCCGCGCGAGCCCGGCCGGGATCACGTAGCCGGCGAACGCGCTGACGCCGAGCCCCGCGCTCGCGGCGGCGCGCAACACCGCGACGCTGCTGCTCACGACCGCGATCCGGTACGGCCGCCCGACGGCCTCGAGCGATTCGAGCACGCGGCGGCGCGACACGCTCGGTTCCGGATGCATCGCGAGCGGCAGCACGGCCTCGTGGCCGGTGATCCGCGAATCGGGGCCCGTGCACCAGTACAGCGGCTCGCTGCGGATCACGCGGCCCCGCCGGCTGCCGGCGATGCGCTTCGCGAACACGAGATCGTGCCGCCCTTCGTCGAGCGCGTCGAACAGATCGCCCGACAGCCCGGTCGAGATCGCGAGCTCGACTTCCGGATTGCGCTGCACGAAGCTCGCGAGCGCGGCCGTCAGGTGCGCCGACGCGAAATCCTCCGACATCGCGAGCCGCACCTTGCCCGACAGCGGCGGCCCGCACACCGACGTGACGGCCTCGTCCATCAGTTCGAGAATGCGCACCGCGTAGCGGAACAGCGCATCGCCGTGCTGCGACAGGTGCACGTTGCGCGTGTCGCGCTCGAACAGCGGCCGGTCGAGCAGTTCCTCGAGGCGGCGGATGTGCTGGCTGACGGTCGACTGCGACAGGCTCACGCGCTCGGACGCGGCGGTGAAACTGCCGGACTGGGCGACGGCGACGAAGCTGCGCAGCAGCTCGGGCGGTAACGGACGCATTGCTGAACCTATCTTTCGTGTAATCGTAGGGAAGTGTTGCGCATGCGCGGGCTCCTTGCAATATAGGGTATCAAGCACATGCAGCATGGTCGGCGTTGCGCACGATGGCGCACGTCGCCGGATCGATTGCGCCTGCAATGGATCGCCGGTGCCGTCCCGAATACGCGGTAAACATTCGCCTCTCCCTGATCCGGGCATTGTCACTTGACGACCTTTGTCGCCCTGTGCGATAAATTATCCTACTGGATAATTAATGGTGTGCGAGGTATCGCTCGTGTTACGGAAACCTGTCTTCACGATTGGCGAACCGCCGCTCGAACGTGGGGACAGGAAGCGGAGCACATCGGTATCGACGCGATAGCGAACGCGTCGGCGCCCGCACGCCGAAAAAACGGAGACATCATGAAAGCGATCGTCGTCATGTATGACAGCCTCAACCGGCGCATGTTGCCGCCCTATGGCTGCGACTGGATCAAGGCACCCAACTTCGAGCGCCTCGCGAAGCGTAGCGCGATGTTCGACAACTGCTACGTCGGCAGCATGGCATGCATCCCGGCGCGCCGGGAGCTGCACACGGGGCGCCACAACTTCCTGCATCGCAGTTGGGGGCCGCTCGAACCGTTCGACGATTCGATGCCCGACATGCTCAGCCGTAACGGTATCTACACCCATCTTGCCAGCGATCATCGGCATTACTGGGAAGACGGCGGATCGACTTATCACACACGCTATGACAGCTGGGAGTTTTTCCGCGGCCAGGAGGGCGATCCGTGGAAGGGCGAGGTACGCGATCCGCCGCGCCCGTTTCCGATGAAGGGCGCGTCCAAGCAGAAGGCGGCGCGGCAGGACTGGGTCAACCGGCAGTATTTCCCGACGGAAGATCTTCATCCGCAGACGCTGACGTTCGATGCGGGGGAACACTTCATCCGCAAGAACCACGACGCCGGGTCCTGGTTCCTGCAGATCGAAACGTTCGACCCGCACGAGCCGTTCGTCAGCTATCCGCGCTACAGGGAACTCTATGCACATGAGTATCGCGGGCCCCATTTCGACTGGCCGTCATACGGCCCTCTCTGCGAGGACGACACCGACGATGAAATCCTTCATGTCCGTGCGGAATATGCGTCGCTCGTGTCGATGTGCGATCACTCCCTCGGCCGGGTGCTGGATCTGATGGACGAACTCGATCTATGGAAGGACACGATGCTGATCGTGTGCACCGATCACGGGTTCATGCTCGGCGAACACGGCTGGTGGGCAAAAACGGCCCAGCCCTGGTTCAACGAACTGGCGAATACCCCGCTGTTCATCTGGGATCCGCGCAGCGCTCGAGCGGGCGTGCGTCGCAATGCGTTGGTACAGACGATCGATCTGGCGCCGACGATCCTCGATTTCTTCGGTATCGCACCGACACCGGACATGCAGGGCGTGCCGCTTCGGGATGCGGTTCGTTGCGATGCGCCGGTCCGCACGGCCGCGCTGTTCGGCATGCACGGCGAGCACGTCAACGTGACCGACGGTCGATACGTGTACATGCGCTCGGGGCCCGACCCGGACAACCCGGCGCCGATATACGAGTACACGTTGATGCCGATGCACATGAAGGAAATGTTCGGCGTCGACGAACTGGCGGACATTCAGCTTGCCGAGCCGTTTTCGTTCACGAAGGGCGTGCGCACGATGAAAATCGCGGCCCGACCGCTGGGTTATTCATACCGCGCCGGCACGCTGCTCTTCGATCTCGCGTCGGATCCTGCGCAGGCGAACCCGATCGTCGACGCCGACGTCGAGCGCCGCATGGCCGGACTGCTTCGCGACCTGATGGTGCAAAGCGACGCGCCGGCCGAGCAATATGAACGCATCGGGCTGCCGTCCGAAGGGAGCATCGCCGACGAACATCTGCTCGCGGCCGCCCACGCGGGGCGGGCCGAGGCGCTGCGGCGCGCGTTTGCGAGACAGGCCATGGCAATGCGTTTGGCGGCGACGGGCGCCACGACGCCGAGCCGGCAACACGATCAATCCACCGCAGGCGGCTGACTGTCATGTACGGATCCGTTGAGGTACGAGAAACCCCCGCCGGCGCGGTCGAGGCGGCGGGGGCCGCACCGGTGGTGAAGAACCGCTGGCGCTACATGGGTATCCTGACCGCGGCCCAGGCGATGGACAACAGTGAGTCGAGCGTTCTGCCGACGCTGTTTCCGGTGATCAAGGCGAGTCTCGGATTATCGTTGTCCAGCCTTGGCGTGCTGATGGTGTGCAGCAAGATCGCCGCGGCGCTTTTCAGCCCGTTCTGGCTCTGGCTGGCCAGGCGCTGGAATCGCAAGAGCGTGCTCTTCGTTTGTACCGGCGTGTGGGGGGCATGGGGTGTCGCGGCCGGGTTCGCGCACAACTTCACCGCATTGCTCGTCTGCACGTCGGTGCTCGCGGTGGGGACGGCGGGGGCCAGCGCGTTGATTACGTCCATTTTCGCGGATCTGTTCGACGACGCGATGCGCGGTCGGGCGGTCGGCTACATGTATGGCGCCACCGCGCTCGTCACCGCGCTGATGGGGCCGCTGCTGGGCCATCTCGCGGATATCGACGGCGGCTGGCGCATCGGATTCTGGCTGCTCGGCGGCGTCAGCATGCTGGCCGGGCTGGGGGTGCTCATCGGGTTTCGGGATCCGGGCGTCGGCGCGTCGCAAGCGGTGGTGTCGCGTCCAGCGACCGTCGAAGCGACTCCAGTCTGGCGCGATTTGCGCGCATTGTTTCGCATTCCGACGTTCGGCGTCATGCTCGTGTCGAGGCTGCTTGCCGGCCAGTTGCTGATCATGTCGTTCGGCGTCGTATACCTGACGCAAGTCTTCGGATTTCCGAACAGGACGGCTGCGTTCGTCATCGCACCGACCGGCATCGGCTACCTGCTCGGTACGATTGGCGGGGCGGTGATCTTTGACCGGATGCACCGGAGATGGCCCGACTTCGGGCGCGTGGCGTTCCTCCAGATCATGCAGGTTGCATTCGGTGTGCTGGCGCTCACCGGCACCCAGTTGAACTGGGGCAGCATCCATGTATTCGGCGTTTTCTTCTTCATGATGGGATGCGCACTGGGCGCGCTTCCGGGCGCGAACAGGCCGATCGTGATGGCGGTCGTGCCGCCTCGGCTGCGAAGCCTGGCATTTATGATCCTGATCGCGATCGCAGAGTCGCTGACCTGGGCCGCCTACAATGCCGGCGCGGGATGGTTCGGCGACCGGTACGGCCTGAAGAGCGTATTCATGGTCGTAGTGGTCGGGTTCGTGTTCGTCAATGGCGCACTCATCACGGTGCTGTACCGTACCTATCCGCGCGACGTTGCGCGCATGCAGGACAGCCTGCGGGAGAACGAGCGTGGACAAGTTCGATAAGCCCGAACGGGGATGCTGCACGCCGCGTCGCGATGACATCCAGGCGACAGGCGACACCGCGCGTCTGTCCAGGCCGCCTGCGCCGGCCGCCGTACCGGCGTGCGGATA
Source organism: Burkholderia sp. Ac-20344 (assembly GCF_017104975.1). Lineage (NCBI taxonomy): Bacteria > Pseudomonadati > Pseudomonadota > Betaproteobacteria > Burkholderiales > Burkholderiaceae > Burkholderia > Burkholderia sp. Ac-20344. The sequence continues at coordinate 14,244 of NZ_JAAGPP010000115.1, read as the reverse complement.
TGCGCACCATCCCGACGTCGCCTGGTTCGCTGGAGGCGCTGCCTGGCTCGGTACCGATGCGCCGGTGATCAAGGCGGACGGCGAGGGGCCGCGGCGAAAGCTTCATTTGCAGCCGTTCGGCATCGAGTGCCATGCGGTCACGAACCAGCGCTTCGCCGAGTTTGTGGCCGCAACCGGTTATCGCACTGACGCGGAGCGGTTTGGATGGAGCTACGTATTTCACGCTTTTGTCGAACCCGGCTTCGCGACCGATGCATCGGAAAGCGCACCCTGGTGGCGATCGATTCCGGGTGCGTGCTGGGCGGCCCCCGAGGGACCCTCGTCATCGCTGGCCGGGCGTGACATGCATCCTGTCGTCCATATTTCTCGCAACGATGCCGCCGCATTCGCGAAATGGTGCGGCGGCCGGCTGCCGATGGAAGCGGAATGGGAGCACGCGGCGCGGGGAGGCGCGGACGACCGTCGCTTTCCGTGGGGAAATGAAGAACCCGCCGAGGATGCAATGCGCTACTGCAACATCTGGCAAGGCCGCTTTCCCGATCTGTACATCGATGGCGACAGGCGGTTTGGGACGGTCCGGGTGGACGCGTACGCGCCGAATCCGGCCGGCCTCTACAACTGCAGCGGCAACGTGTGGGAGTGGTGCGGCGACCCGTTCCGGGTCACGTCCCTGTCGAGCGCCGGAAAGGCGCGGGATCGGCAGGCGGTCTCGGACAAGGAGTACACGCTGAAGGGCGGCTCGTACCTGTGCCATCGAAGCTACTGTTATCGCTACCGCATCGCGGCGCGAACCGGACGCCCGAGCGATACGTCGGCCGGACACACGGGTTTCCGGGTGGCATACGATGCGGCGTTGAAGTGACGGTTCGCCTGCCGCGGGTCATGGCGCTCGCGCAACGACCCGCGGCAGGCTCCGGTGCGGGACTTCAGCGGAAGATGAACGTCAGGACTGCATCGCAATGGGCGTCGATGGCCTTTTCCCGCAGTGCGTCGATGCCGTGAACGTACTTCATCTCGGCGGTCAGCAGATACGGAATCTGCGCAATCGCCGTGACCATGTACAGCAGCAAGACAGGATCGATCTTTTCCAGCCCCTTTGTCTGCGCGCAGACGCGCTTGATGAGCGGAATCGTGAGATCGTGACGCGGGCGAATGAACTTCTGGGCCATCCACTTGAGCCGCTCGGAATCGCGATTGGCCTCCTGCATCATCAGGCGCGCGTGTTCGGGATACTCTGCGCAATACCGAACGTAGTTTCGAATGTATTCCTTGACCGCGTCGATAGAGAGCTTGCCGCCGTTCGCCTCGGGCGGCGCGGCCTTTTCCATGAATCGCTCGAACAGATAGGCCACGCTTTCGCGCCAGAGGTTTTCCTTGTTCCCGAAGTAATAGCGGATCATCGCATGGTTCACGCCGGCTTGATCGGCGATGTCCCGGACGCTCACCGCGTCGAAGCCGCAGGTGGAAAACTGGCCGAGTGCGATGCCCAGAATTTCCGCGCGAGTCTGCTCGCCTCGCTCCTGTTGCGCTTGTCTGGCAATCGTCATTGCTGCTTCCGGAAAATGGACTATCCGGATTGTGCCTTCGCCACGATAACGCCGCAACGTCCCGTATCGCGTCAGAGGGTCCGCGGTCGGAAAGCGACCGGGAGAGGCTTCGGCAAACCGGCTCTCGGGGAAAGTCCCGACGTCGATTGACCGACATCCTCCTTGACTGCCGCGCACGAGCGCCCTTAAATTATCCAAATGGATAATTATTGAGAAAAGGAACTGCCTCAGCATGAAATTTGCCCATTGCAGCGTCGGCGCCGATGAAACGGGTTCTGCCGGGTTTGCGCCGTCGCCGGGTTCCGGTGCGCGGTGCACCGATCCCGACGAGCGGGCCAGGGAAACCGAATCCCGCATGACGGACGACGAGCGGTTCTCGATGCTTTACAGCCTGATGGTGCGCCTATTCGGCACGCACGCACGCGAGCCGCGCGTACCGGCTCACGTGCCCGCTGTCGCGGGATATGTCCGTGGCGTGGAACGGCTGGGTGTTCCGGCGCTGATGCTCTCAGACACGAGCCTCGGCGTACGTGCGACGGATGACCCGCAAGCCGGCGCGACGGCGTTTCCCGCCGCGCTCGCTCTGGGCGCGACATTCGATCCGGAACTCGCGCGGGCGCAGGGGGCGGCGATCGGCAGGGAGGTGCGCGAATTCGGATTCAACGTCGCGCTGGGCGGCGGGATCAATCTCGTGCGCGAAGTGCGCAACGGCAGAAATTTCGAATACGTATCGGAAGACCCGCTCTTGTCGGGAAAACTCGGTGCCGCTGTCGTGTCCGGTACCCAGGCCGAAGGCGTAATCGCGCTGCTGAAGCACGTGTCGCTCAATGTCAGCGAGACCAACAAATTCTTTCTTGACGCCGTCATCGACCCCGCTGCGCATCGCGAAAGCGACTTGCTCGCGTTTCAGATAGCGATCGAGGAGGCCGAGCCAGGTGCGTTGATGGGCGCATACAACCTGGTGAACGGCGAATACGCTTGCGGCAACCGGCACATCCTGCAGGACGTCGTGAAAGAGGCGATGCGCTTCAAGGGCTGGGTCATGTCGGACTGGCGCGCGGTCAACCATTGGGACTTCGCACTGAAAGGCCTCGATCAGCAGTCGGGTGCGCAGCTGGACGAATGCGAGTGGTTCAACGAGCCGCTGCGTCGCGCCTATGAAGAAGGAAGGATCCCGAAGGAACGAATCAGCGAGATGGTGCGGCGCATGCTGCGCTCGTATTACGCGATTGGCATCGACCGGCCGCGAGCGACCGAGCCCGTCGACTGGGCCGCGCATCACGACATCGCGTTGGAGATTGCCCGTAAGGGAATCGTGCTGCTGAAGAACGAATCCGACGCACTGCCGCTCGCGAGTAACCTGAAACGGATCGCGATGATCGGCGGTTTCGCGCAGGCGGGCGTCGTGTCGGGATCGGGTTCGAGCCAGGTGCGGCCGCGTGGCGGGTACGCTGCCGAGGTGCCGCTGAGGAGCCATCCGCTGCTGGGTCCGACCTCCATGTGTCTTTTCGGGCCGTCGCCGCTTGCCGAGTTGCGCGCCCGCATGCCGCACACGGTCATCGATTTCGACTGCGGCGCGCATATTGCCGACGCGCTCGCGCTGGCCGCGAAGGCCGATGTCGTGATCGTCAATGCAGTCCGGCATGAGGGCGAGCGCTTCGACTGCCCGGACATGGGACTGCCGTTCGGGCAGGACGCGCTGATCGAGGCTGTCGCGCGCGTGCACTCGAACGTCATCGTCGTATTGCAAACGGGCAGTCCGGTCGAAATGCGCTGGCGAGACAAGGTGCGCGCGGTGGTTCAGGCCTGGTTCCCGGGGCAGGCGGGCGCCCAGGCGATCGCCGAAATCCTGACGGGTGAAGTCAATCCTTCCGGACGCCTGCCGGTCACGTTTCCGGTCAGTATCGAGCAGACGCCGCACCCGCGTTTGCCGGGTGCGGATGTCGAACTCGGCACCCCGATCAAGGTGCATTACCACGAGGGTGCCGAGATCGGCTATCGCTGGTTCGCGCAGTCCGGCGAACAACCGATGTTCCCGTTCGGCCACGGGTTGGGCTACACGCAATTCGCATACGGAAACTTCCGCGTCAATGCGGGCGACGCCGTGTCGGTCAGCTTCACCGTCACCAATACGGGGACGCGGGATGGCGACGACGTTCCACAGGTTTATCTGACCGAGGCCGACGGGGACCGGCGCATGCGCCTGCTCGCGTTCAAACGCGTGGCGCTGCAGGCGGGCGCGTCGGTCGAGATTGACGCGAGCGTGGATCCGCGCCTGCTGGCGCGCTTCGACGTGGAATCCGGGCAGTGGCGGATCCGCAAAGGCGCGTACCGGATCGTGCTGGCCCGTTCCGCGACCGATCACGTCGCGGCTGAGACGGTATGGCTCGAAGGCGGTCAATTCGGGAGTTGACGTGCTGCCGCAGGTGCCGGGAACGGATGGCAGTACGGAAAGGGGCGGTTTGTCGAACCGGTGTTGATCGATACGCGATTGTCAGGATGGCGATCGGCAGATGCGAGGAGTGGTTTTTTCGAGGCGATGTAATAAGTACTACAAAACAGGAGGAGACGGATGAAGAGGAAGATGGTTCTGGCGATGGCGGCGGTAACGATGGCGGGTGGAGCGAACGCGCAATCGAGCGTGACCTTGTTCGGGACGCTCGGCGGAGGTGTCCGCTGGGTCGATGGACTGAAGGGCGGTCACCAGCTCGGGTTCGACAGCAACATCATCTCCGGCAACAGCTTCGGCCTGAAGGGGAGCGAGGATCTGGGGCAGGGATTGAAGGCGATCTTTACGCTTCAAAGCGGTTTCGTCACGGGTACGGGCGGCCTGGCGAGCGCGTCGAGCCCGCTCTTTTCGAAGGCGGCCTACGTCGGGCTCGGTACCGACGCGTGGCGCGTCACACTGGGCCGGCAACTGAACGCGGCCGAGGACGTCGGCGTGTCGCTCGACCCGGACGCAGCGCAGGGGACATCGCTGGCCATCGTGCCGGGCGTGGTGTGGGTCGGCAATTTCTTTACGCTCGATTCCCGGTTCAACAACGTCGTGAAGATCGTGGGCAAGACCGGCGGCCTCACGCTGCGCGGAAGCTACTCGGTGGGCGGCGTGGCCGGCAACACCCGCGCGGGTTCGAATCTCGCCGTCAGCGCAACCTATCAGCACCAAACGCTGATGGTCGGTGCCGCCTATCAGAAGACCTACAACGCCACCGCGTCGCAGTGGGCGCAGAGCGCGATCGGCGGAGCAACGTGGCAACTGGGCCCGGCGAAACTGTACCTGAGCTACAGCGGGCTCTGGGTAACCGCTCCGACGTCCGCAGGCATCGAACGTCGGGACGATATACCTGCAGTCGGTCTTGTCTACCGGATCACGCCGTTTCTCGAATTCAGTACGGCAACGTATTACGACATCGCCAGGAATCTGAAATACGCTCGCGGATCGGACGGGCGCAAGTTGACCACGTATGCCATGTTCAATTACTTCCTCTCCAAGCGGACCCAATTGTATGTGGAGTACGACCGAAACGGATTCTCGGGTGCATACAAGCGGGATCCGGCCAACGTGGCGAGCCTGAACCTGCGGCCGGATGGCAAGGCGGTAACGGGCATGTCGGTCGGGATGATCACGCAGTTCTAGGTTTCACGTGCGGCGCAAGGGCGCCTGCCGCATCGTGTTCGCGATGCCGGGCGCGTGCGTGGCGATGATCAGCATTTGACGGGAGAAAAACGAATGAAAATTCGAAAGCATGTCGTTCGCGCAGCGCTCGCGGGGTTGTGCATGGCTGCCGCGACGAGCGCGTTTGCACAGGATCCGATTCCGGGCAGTACTGTCCGGGCCGCGCCGACGGTGCCGACAGCGTCGGCCGCGTCGCAATCGAGTAGCGCGGCCGGAACGCGCGTGACAAAGAAGGCGCAAAGAAAGGCGGACCGGCAACTGGTAAAGCGTGTCAGCCAGGCGATCGCCCGTGCCAGGGGACTCGACTCGACGAGCATGTCGGTGAGTGCGAAAAATGGCGTGGTGACGCTGTCCGGCACGATTGCCGACAATGTCCAGGCCGGCATAGCGGTCGACGCGGCGCAAAGCGTCTCCGGTGTGCTCGCCGTAAAGAACCAACTGCGCATCGGTACGCAGAACTGGTAGGCCGCGACGCGTCGCTGCGCAGTGTCGCGGGGCGCTGTCCGCATCACGCCGCGATGTCTTGTCGGGAGGGCCTGCGATACAGACGGCGCAGGCCGTCGCCCGCTCGATCGCACAATCATTTTGAACCCGCAACTGCGGGTTCCATGACGGGAAACGACAAACAATGAGACTGATTTACTTCGACATCGATACACTGCGTCCGGACCACCTCGGCTGCTACGGGTATCACCGCCGTACCAGCCCGAACATTGACCGGCTGGCGGCCGATTGCGTGATGTTCCGCAACGTGCATGCGTCTGACACGCCCTGCCTGCCGAGCCGTACGGCGCTTCTGACCGGCCGCTTCGGCATTCACAACGGCGTCGTGAATCACGGTGGCGTCGACGCCGATCCGGTGATCGGCGGACCCGATCGCAAGTTCTGGTCGCAGCTCCACTTCGACAGCTTTCCGTTTCGTCTGCAGCAGGCGGGCTTGAGAACCGTCAGCGTCAGCTCTTTTGCGCATCGGCATTCGGCGTTTCACTGGTACGCGGGTTTCGACGAGGCTTACAACGTCGGCAAGTTCGGACGCGAGACTGCGGACGAAGTGTTCGCGATCGCGTCGGACTGGCTGACCCGGCACGGCAGCGAGGACAACTGGTTCCTGCATGTCCACATGTGGGATCCCCACACACCATACCGAGCGCCTGCGACCTACGGCGAGCCTTTTGCCGACGATCCGCTGCCGTCGTGGCTGACCGAAGCCGTGCGCGCGAATCACTGGCAGGCGTGCGGCCCGCATAGCGCGCAGGAATGCACCGGCTTCGCGCCGAACGATGCGGCGTTGCAGCGTTATCCGCGGCAGCCGCAGCAGATTCCGGACATGGCGGCCGTGCGGGCGATGTTCGACGGCTACGACGCGGGGGTGCTGATGGCCGACGAATATGTCGGGAAGCTGCTCGGGCAACTCGATGCACTCGGTGTAATGGCCGAAACGGCCGTGTTGCTGTCGTCCGATCATGGTGAGACGCTCGGCGAGCTGGGCATCTACGGGGATCACCAGACGGCCGATCAGTTCACGACGAATGTCCCGCTCCTGCTCAAGTGGCCCGGTCTGGAGCCGCGCCGCGAATACCATGCGTTCCACTATCAGATCGATGTCACCGCAACCATTCTGGAGTTGCTCGGGCAGCCGGTTCCCGATTCGTGGGACGGGAGATCGTTTGCGCAGGACCTGCGGGACGGCGTGGACGAAGGCCGCGACTACCTCGTCGTGTCGCAGGGCGCGTGGACCTGCCAGCGTGGCGTGCGCTTCGGGAACTGGCTGATGATCGCGACACTGCACGACGGATACCACTTGTTCGACGATGTCATGCTGTTCGATCTCGATCGCGATCCGCACGAGCTGCAGAATCTGGCCGCCGATCATGCGGATGTCGTGGCGAAGGGAATGGCGCTGCTGAAGGCGTGGGAAGCGCAGATGCTCCCCGGCGCGGCGCGCGGCCGGGACCCACTGGCCAACGTCGTTGCGGAAGGTGGCCCGTATCACGTGCGCGGCAAGTTGCGCGCCTATCTCGATCGATTGGCGCAAACGGGGCGAGCGGAGAAGGGCGCCGCGCTGCTCCGAAAGCACGAGTCCGAATTGCGGAATGACGAAGCGCCGAGCCGGCCGCCGATTCCGATCCGAAACTTCGTCGGGTGAAGCGGGTAGATCGCTTTTCAATCATATGGAACGGAACTGAACCGCGGGACGATGATGGCGGACATATCACATTCGATGCCGGCGCCAGGCGCGACCGATGCAGGCGTCAGGCTGCCGTTCGTGCGCAAGCTCGGGTTCGGCATTGGCGATTTCGCATTCAATCTGTACTGGCAGAGCACGACGCTCTACCTGCTGTACTACTACACGGATGTGGTCGGGCTCGCCCCCGGGATCGCCGGGGCGATATTCGGCGGTGCGATGCTGTGGGACGCCGTTTTCGATCCGGTCATGGGATATATCGCGAACCATACGCGAACGCGATGGGGGCGCTACCGGCCGTATCTGTTGTTCGGTTGTGTTCCGCTTGCCGTCAGCTTCGTATCGATGTTCGTGCCGAATCGGCTCGACGGTGTCGCGCAGCTGGCGTTCGTGGTGGGCACCCATGCACTGTTCAGGACGGCGTACACCGTGTTGTCGATGCCGTACAACGCGTTGATGGCCACGCTGACGGTCGACAGCCGGGAGCGGGGAAGTCTGGCCGCGTATCGGATGATCTGCGCGGCCACCGCCGGCGTGCTGGTCGCGCTGTCGACACTGCGGCTCGTTCAGGTGCTCGGAGGCGGCGACGCGAAAACGGGGTTTCTGTTCGTCAACCTGGTGTATGCGGCCGTGGCGGCCGTCGTATTCGTGATGACGTTCCTGTCGACCCGGGAGGCGGTCGCGCCGGACCGTCACGACATCTCGATACGCGACGCGTTTTTCGTGATCGTCAGGAACCGGGCGTTCATCATCGTGGTCGGCTTCGCGATCCTGCACATGACGTCGTCGACGCTGCTGTCGAAGACGCTGCCGTACGTGCTGAAATACTGCATGCACCGGGAGGACCTGATCGGCTGGGCACTGGGTGCCGTCGCGCTGCAGGTGTTCGTATCGATTCCATTCTGGGCCTGGATGATGCGACGGACGTCGAAGCGTCGGGTCGCGCTGACCGGAGCCTGCATCACGGCAGGCTGCTACGGTTTGCTGGGGATGGGGGGGCTGCCCGGCCTCGGTACGCTGCTGGCGCTACTCGTTGCGATCGGGTTCGGCAACGCCGCGATGCTGCTTGCGCAGTGGGCGATGATTCCCGATACCGTCGAATTCGGCGAATGGCGCACCGGCATCCGCGGCGAGGGCGTGATCTTCGGTGTCGTCGCGCTGGCTCAGAAGGCGTCGCTCGCATTGGCCGTCGGCGCCGCCGGCCAGATACTCGAGGCGATCGGGTTCGTCGCCAATCGGGTGCAGTCGACGCACACGCTCGACGGCATGTGGGCGATGTTGTGGAAGGGGCCGCTTGTCTTCACCGCGATGGCGATCGTCCTGGCGCTGTTTTATCCCGTCTCGCCCGACGTGCATGACCGGATACTGCGCATTCTTCGCCTGAGGCGGATGAGTGCCCGGTCGGCCGGTACGCGATGAGCGATGCGACACGGGCGATATCATCGAATACGGCGCTGCCGGAATGCGGCACGATCGCGCGTGAACGCCTGCGCCACGCATCATGGCGTCGCTTCCGCCCGTGCGGGAAGCGGCAGATGGTCAGGACGGGGCGTGCGTTGCCGCGTAGGGTCGGTCGATAAAGGGGCGGGAGGGCGATCGCCACCGGACGTCCATATGGCGCCGGGCCTGACCTTGCCCAGCGCCATTCAGGTGACATGTCACTGAATCGGCTTCGACAACTTCATAAATGGCCGGATATTGCGGCGCTAGTATCGGATCACGCCCCGGTGCGGCCCGCAACGGGGCGCACCGGACGCGTAGCCCGCGTCGTGCCGGCGGCTGCTTCATTCAGTCTACGGCATCCGGCGTCCGGCCCGTAACCGCATCATCCCATCGACCCCCGAGAACGCGCTCGCACGACGAGCCGCCGGGCCGCGGCGCACCGCCGCAGGAGACAGACAGTCCGCCCGGGATCGGCGTGCGGGCCTGGCTCCCGCACGCGTCAGGCGCCCGTCACGAAGAGACTGGAGACGACTCATGATCATCTACGGAACCGCGCTGCTGGCGTTCTGCCACCTGGCCGGACTGTTCCTCGGCGACCTGCTTGGCAGTGCGATCGGCGTGAAGACCAACGTCGGCGGCGTCGGCATCGCGATGCTGCTGCTGATCTGCTTGCGCCTGTGGCTGCACCGCCGCGGCTGGCTGCCGAAGGAGACCGAGGCCGGCGTCGGTTTCTGGGGCGCGATGTACATCCCCGTCGTGGTCGCGATGGCCGCGAACCAGAACGTCGTCGCCGCGCTGAAGGGCGGCCCGGTTGCGCTGCTGGCCGCCGTCGGCGCGGTCGCGATCTGCGCATGCTGCATCGCGGTACTGGTGCGCACCGGGCGCGACGACACAGCCTTCGCAGGCGTGCCGCAATTCGAAGAACAGTAACGGAGGCCGCCATGCTGCAGATGCTCGAAAAAACCGTCGCCCACAACGGGCTCGTCGCGTCGTTCGCGCTGGTCGGCCTGATCATGTGGCTATCGTCGATCGCGTCGCGCAAGCTCACGTTCGGCCGCGTGCACGGCTCGGCGATCGCGATCGTGATCGGTCTCGTGCTGGCCTATGTCGGCGGCGCATTCACCGGCGGCGAGAAGGGGCTGGCCGACGTCAAGCTGTTCGCCGGCATCGGCCTGATGGGCGGTGCGATGCTGCGCGATTTCGCGATCGTCGCGACCGCGTTCGAAGTGCAGCCGACCGAGGCGCGCAAGGCCGGGCTCGTCGGCGTCGTGTCGCTGCTGCTCGGCACCGTGCTGCCGTTCATCGTCGGCGCGTGCATCGCACGCGCGTTCGGCTACACGGACGCGGTCAGCATGACGACCATCGGCGCGGGCGCCGTCACGTACATCGTCGGCCCCGTGACGGGCGCGGCGATCGGCGCAAGCTCCGACGTGATCGCGCTCAGCATCGCGACGGGGCTCGTGAAGGCGATCATCGTGATGGTCGGCACGCCGGTCGCGGCCAATTTCATGGGCCTGAAGACACCGCGTTCCGCGATGATCTTCGGCGGCCTGGCCGGCACCGTCAGCGGCGTGAGCGCGGGGCTCGCCGCGACCGACCGCCGGCTCGTCCCGTACGGCGCGCTCGTTGCGACGTTCCATACGGGCGTCGGCTGCCTGCTCGGCCCGTCGGTGCTGTTCTTCACGACGCGCGCGCTGGTCGGCGCGTAGGCCCGACCGAGGTGCGGCCCGTGCGCGGGCCGCATCCATCGCGGCGTCCTCTGAGTCGCATGCGTCAACATCATCAATCGGCGGCGGCGCCAGGCTTAGAATGCCGCTGAACCATCGAAGCGGGAGAACTGTTCATGACGGGATGGAATCACGCGCGGCAGGCGCGCGATGCACGCCTCGCGGCCGGCGCGGTTTACGCGCAGGGCAAGCGGGTCGAGGCGCGCGACACCGTGGCGTTGCTCGAAGCGGTGCTGCGCCCCGGCGACCGCGTCTGCCTCGAGGGCGACAACCAGAAGCAGGCCGACCTGCTCGCGACGGCGCTGGCCGACGTCGACAGCGCGAAGATCCACGACCTGCACATGGTGCAGTCGGGCGTCGTGCTGCCCGAGCATCTCGACGTGTTCGAGCGCGGCATCGCGAAGCGTCTCGACTTCGCATACTCGGGCCCGCAGTCGCAGCGCATTGCCAAGTTGCTGTTCGGCGGCAAGATCGCGCTCGGCGCGGTGCACACGTATCTCGAACTGTTTGCACGCTACTTCATCGACCTCACGCCGCAGGTCGCGCTGATCGCCGCGGTCAGCGCCGACCGCGACGGCAACCTGTACACCGGCCCGAACACCGAAGATACGCCGACCGTCGTCGAGGCCACCGCGTTCAAGGACGGCATCGTGATCGCGCAGGTCGACCGCATCGTCGACAAGGTGCCGCGTGTCGACATCCCGGGCGACCGCGTGCATTTCGTCGTCGAGGCCGGCCGGCCGTTCTACGTCGAGCCGCTGTTCACGCGCGATCCGGCCGCGATCACCGAAACGCAGATCCTTACCGCGATGCTCGCGATCAAGGGCATCTACGAGCCGTACGGCGTCAAGCGCCTGAACCACGGGATCGGCTTCAACACGGCCGCGATCGAGCTGCTGCTGCCGACCTACGGCGAAAAGCTCGGGCTGAAGGGCAAGGTCTGCTCGCACTGGGCGCTCAATCCGCACCCGACGCTGATTCCCGCGATCGAGTCGGGCTGGGTCGAGCAGATCCACTGCTTCGGCTCGGAAGTCGGGATGGACGACTACATCCGCGCGCGCTCCGACATCTGGTTCACGGGCCCCGACGGGTCGCTGCGCTCGAACCGCGCGTTCTGCCAGACCGCCGGCCTCTATGCGTGCGACATGTTCATCGGCTCAACGCTGCAGATCGACCTGTCCGGCCATTCGTCGACGGTCACGGCCGAGCGCATCGCCGGTTTCGGCGGCGCGCCGAACATGGGCAGCGATGCACGCGGCCGGCGCCATCCGAGCGAGCCGTGGCTGAAGGCCGGCGCGGAAGCCGACCCCGACACGCCGGCGGCGCTCAGGCGCGGCCGCAAGCTCGTCGTGCAGATCGGCGAGACGTTCGGCGACAAGAACGTGCCGATGTTCGTCGAGAAGCTCGATGCGCTGAAGCTCGCCGACAAGCTGCAGCTCGACCTCGCGCCGATCATGGTCTACGGCGACGACGTTACGCACATCGTCACCGAGGAAGGGATCGCGAACCTGCTGATGTGCCGCGACAAGGACGAACGCGAGCACGCGATCCGCGGCGTGGCCGGCTATACGGAAGTCGGCCGCGGCCGTGACCGCAGGATGGTCGAGCGGCTGCGCGAACGCGGCGTGATCCGTCGCCCGGAGGATCTCGGCATCGATCCGCTCGACGCCGATCGCCGCTGGCTCGCCGCGCGTTCGATCAAGGATCTCGTGCACTGGTCGGGCGGGCTCTATGCGCCGCCGGCCCGGTTCCGCAACTGGTGAGGAAGAGGGCATGGAACAGTTGAACTATCGCTTCATCGCGCGTGAGCGCGCGAAGGGCGAGCAGGCTGCGGCGCTCGTCGGCGTCGTGGCATCCGGCAATCTCGAAGTGCTCGTCGAGCGCGTGCTGCCGGGCAACGAATGCGAGATCGACATCCGCACCGCGGCGGTCGGTTTCGGCGCGGTGTGGCAGGCCGTCGTCGCGGATTTCGTCGAGCGGCGCACGCCGGGCGGATTGAAGCTGTCGATCAACGACGGGGGCGCGCGGCCGGACATGGTGTCGCTGCGGCTCGCGCAGGCCGTGCGCGCGATCGAAGGAGACGCCGAATGAACACCCACCACGCTTACATCCAATCGCTGCCCTCCGAGGGGGCGGCCCGTCGGGAGGCGCCGAACGACGCGATCCACGACACGCCCGCGTTCGTCGCGAACGGCGCGAGCTGGTACGAAGCATCGGCGCGGCAGCGCATCGACGGGCTGCTCGATGCGGGCAGTTTCAGCGAATTCCTCGGCCCGGCCGAGCGCGTGACGAGTCCGCACCTGCCGCTGTTCGACCTGCCGCAGCAGTTCGACGACGGGATGGTGGTCGGCCACGGCCGGCTCGACGGGCAGCCGGTGTTCGTCGCCGCGCAGGAAGGCCGCTTCATGGGCGGCGCGTTCGGCGAAGTGCACGGCGCGAAGCTCACCGGGCTGCTGCGTGCCGCGCGCGAAACAGGCAAGCCGGTGCTGATCCTGTTCGATACTGGCGGCGTGCGGCTGCAGGAAGCGAACGCGGGCGAACTCGCGATCGCCGAGATCATGCGTGCGCTCGTCGACGCGCGCGCGGCCGGCGTGCCGGTGATCGGGCTGATCGGCGGGCGCGCGGGCTGCTACGGCGGCGGCGGGTTGCTCGCCGCGTGCTGCTCGGCGCTCGCGGTGTCGGAGCAGGGCCGCATCAGCGTGTCGGGCCCCGAAGTGATCGAGACCAATCGCGGCGTCGAGGAGTTCGACGCGAAGGACCGTGCACTGATCTGGCGCACGATGGGCGGCAAGCACCGGCGGCTGATCGGCGGCGCGGATCGCTATGTGGCCGACACGCCCGATGCGTTCCGTGCGGCGGCGCTCGAGCTGATCGGCCGCGCGCCGACGTTCGATACGGCGATGCTGCGCGCGGAACAGGCCCGCCTCGAAGCGCGTGTCGAACGATTCGGCGCATGCAAGGATGCGCTGGACGTGTGGCGTACGCTCGGTGCGGACGCGCCGGAAGCCATTCCGGGGATGCCCGACGATGCGTTCGCCACGCTCGCCGACCAATTGCAGGAGAGCTCACATGACGCTCGATGAAGTCCTGACCTCGCTGTTTCCGAAAGGCCATTCGATCGCGCGCACCGGCGGCCTGCTGACGGGCCACGCGGAACTGGCCGGCACGCGCGTCGACGTGATCGGCGTCGCCGACCGATTGCCGTTCGGCATCGACGAGGCGCTGACGCTCGCGGCGCGCGTGCTCGACACGATCGCGCGCGGCGGCGACACGCCGATCCTCGTGCTGGTCGACAGCGACAGCCAGCGGATGAGCAAGCGCGACGAACTGCTCGGCCTGAACGAGGGGCTGTCGCATCTCGCGAAGTGCCTGATGCACGCGGATCTCGCCGGGCACCGGACGATCGGCGTGCTGTACGGCCACACGGCCGCGGGCGCGTTCATTGCGACCGCGCTCGCGACGCGCACGCTGCTCGCGGTGCCGGGCGCCGAGCCGGAGGTGATGGACCTGCCGTCGATGTCGCGCGTGACCAAGCTGCCGATCGACGTGCTGAAGGAGATGTCGCGCTCGACGCCGGTGTTCGCGCCGGGGCTCGACAACCTCGTGAAGATGGGCGCCGTCGACGCCGTGCTCGATCCGGCCCGTGCGCTCGACGCGCAGGTTGGA
>NZ_JAAGPP010000114.1:0-31202 GCF_017104975.1 Burkholderia sp. Ac-20344 | reverse complement strand
CGCCCGCGAGCGCCGACAGCGGCACCAGCACGCCGAGCCGCGCCGCGCGCGCGCCGCGCACCTGGCGCAGCAGGTTCGGCGCGACGAGGCCGACATACGACAGCGGGCCCGCGATACTGACGGCCACGCTCGTGAACGCGACCGCGACGATCGTCGCGGCGAGCCGCGTCGCATCGACGCGCACGCCGGCCGCAGCCGCCGCGTCGTCGCCGAGCGTGACCGGATTCAGCGGCCGGATCACGAACGCCAAGGCGAGCAGCGGCGCGACGAGCCCGCGCGCGGCGAGCGCGAGGCCCGTCGCGCCCGGCTGATAGAGGCTGCCGTTGGTCCACAGCGCGGCGCCCGCGATGTTCTGCTCGAAGAATGCGAGCACGAGCGTCGACAGCGCGGCGAACAGCAGCATGCACACGCTGCCCGCGAGCACGAGCCGCAATGGCGTCGCGCGCCAGCCGCCGGCCGCGACGATCGCGCACGCGGCAGCGGCGAGCCCGCAGACGAACAGCAGCGGCACCGATGCGACGCCGGCCAGTGCCGGCACGAGCATCGCCGCGAGCAGGCCGAGCTGGGCGCCGCCCGTCACGCCGAGCAGGTCGGGCGACGCGAGCGGATTGCGCGTGAGCGACTGGAACAGCGCGCCCGCGATGCCGAGGCAGCCGCCCGCGACGAGCGCGGCCGCGACGCGCGGCAGGTTGAGGTCGAACAGGAATACGTGCGCGAGCGCAGCGGCATCGCTGCCGGGCACGGCGTCCCGCCACACGCGCAAATCGGGGGCGACGCGCAGCGCCGCAAGTGCCGCGATCAGCGCGACGAGGCCGATCGCAATCGTCCCGGCCCGCCCCGAGGTCGCGCCCTTCCCCGCCGCCGCGAGGCGCTTGCGCATCGCGAACGTCGTCATACGGCGAGATCCCGGTCGAAGACGCCGGCCGCCTGCGGCGCGCCGTCGGTCGCCGGCCCGTAGGCCGGCACGCACATCGGTGCGCCCGTCTGCGGATGCGCGAGCTTCAGCATCTCGACGCCGAACGCCGCGCGCAGCCGCGCCGGATCGAGCATCGCGTCGGGCGTGCCCTGCGCGACGAGGCGGCCCGCACGCATCAGCACGATCTCGTCGCTGTACGCGGCCGCCTGGTTCAGGTCGTGCAGCACCCACACGATCGTCAGCCCGCGCGCGCGGTTCAGCGTGCGCAGCGCATCGAGGATGTCGAGCTGGTGATGGATGTCGAGATAGGTGGTCGGTTCGTCGAGCAGCACGATCGGCGCCTGCTGCGCGAGCGCCATCGCGATCCACGCGCGCTGACGCTCGCCGCCCGACAGCGCACCGACGTCGCGGTTCGCATCGTCGGCGAGGCCGCTCGTTTCGAGCGCCTCGTCGATCGCCGCATGGTCGACCCGCGACAGGCCGCGCAGGAAGCCGCCATACGCATAGCGTCCGTACGCGACGAGTTCGCGCACGGTGAGGCCCGACGGAATCTGGTTGAACTGCGCGAGCATCGTCAGCTCGCGCGCAAGCGCGCGACGGCGAAACGACGCGAGCGGCTGGCCGTTGACTTCGACATGGCCGGCACGTGCGGGCTGCAGGCCCGCGAGCGTGCGCAGCAGCGTACTCTTGCCGCAGCCGTTCGGTCCGCACAGCGCGGTTACGCGGCCGGCCGCGATCGACAGGTCCAGCCCGTCGATCACGACATGGTCGCGATACCCTACCGACAGCCCGCGCGCGGCAAGCGCGGCGGTACTACGCGCCATCAATCCTCCGTTCGGTCGCGCGGGACCGTGTAACTCTGCGCCATCGCGACGACGACCTTGCGCGGCCCCTCGAACGGGTCGCGCGCATGCGCGGTCAGCATGTTGTCGAGCATCAGCACGTCGCCCGTGCGCCACGGGAACACGATGCGCTGCTGGTCGAGCACGCCGCGGATCTCCGCGAGCGCGTCGGCTTCCAGCGGCTCGCCATCGCCGTAATACACGTTGCGCGGCACGTTCTCGAGCCCGACCGCGTCGACGAGCGCTTCCTGCATGTCGTCATCGAGTGCCGACAGGTGAAACAGGTTCGCCTGGTTGAACCACACGCGGTCGCCGGTGCGCGGATGGCGCGCAACGGCCTGGCAGCGTTCGCGGGTGCGCAGCAGCAGTTCGCCGTCGTCGTCGGTACGCCATGCGCATTCGATGCCGCGCGCCGCGCACATCCGTTCGACTTCGGCCGGCTCGCCGGTGCCGAACGACTGCTGCCACGGCAGGTCGAGCCCCTGCCCGAAATTGCGGACGTACAGCAGCTCGCGCTTCTCGAAGCGCGTAACCAGCGCCGGATCGAGCGCGCGATAGACGGCGCGGCTGTCCGCGATCGGCGTCGCACCGCCCTTCGGCGCCGCGAGCGCGCAGTGGAACCAGATCCGCAGCGGCCATTCGCGCGTATACGACTGCTCGTTGTGCAGCGGAATCGCACGGTGCGGCGGGTATTCGGTCGACGTGTAGACCGCGCCTTCGACCTGGCTGCGCGGCGTCGATGCGTATTCATAGCCGATCAGCGGATCGCCGAACGACGCCGCGAACCGCTGGAACGTGTCGATCGACGGCACGTGAAAACCCGTGAACAGCACGCCGCCCGCCCGTTCGAGCGTGTCGGCCGCGATCTCGCGCGCCAGCGGCGCGACGTCGTCGATCGACATCCCGTCGCTGCCGCGCGGCGACACGACGGTGGGCAGCCCCGGCTCGATACGCAGGTCGTCGAGCGTCGGCAACGAAAGCAGGGTCATGCAACGTCCTCTTCAGGTGGCGCGCCGCAAACGCGGCGCAGCGGGTCACGACGCGCGCGATGCGCGCTCGCCATCCATTGCGCGACGCAGGCTCGCGGGGCGCATGTCGGTCCAGACGGCCTCGATGTGCGCGAGACAGCCGGCTTTCGGGCCGCTCACGCCGACCTCGCGCCAGCCGGCCGGCACGGGCCGGAACGTCGGCCAGATCGAATACTGTTCTTCGTCGTTGATGACGACCGTATAGACGAGATCGTCGGTGTCGGCGGAAGGCGTCGGGGCTTGCGTCATGATCGGAAATCGCTGAGGCGGTTGAAGGTGGCGAAGCGGCGGTTTCGGCCGCTCCTGTCTGATAGACGATTGGCCGGCGCGATTTTTTACCGGCGCCGCGCGCGGCCGCCCAGGAACACCGGGCACGCGACGCCGCGATGGCACGCGTCGAGGCATTCCGCGCAGTGGCGCTCCGCGTCGCGCACCATGAAATGCACGAGCGTCTGCGATACGTTCAGCGCGCGCGCCGCGGTCTGCAGCGTCTCCTCGCGCAGCCGCACCATCTCGAACGCCGCGCGGCTGCGCGCCGGCAGGTCGTCGAGCGCGGCCCACACGCGCCGCAGCGTATCGCGCGTCAGCAGTGCGGCCTCCGGCGTCGGCTCGGGCGACGGCACGTCGAAGCCGTCGTCCTCTTCCGTGTGATAGACGTTCTCGAGGCTTTGCCGGCGGCACGCGTCGATCGACGCATTGCGCACCATCCGCGTCACGTATGCGACCGGCTGGCGCACCGCGTCCTGGTTCGGGAATTCGACGAGCTTCACGAACACGTCGTGCACGACGTCCTCGGCGCGGCTTACACAGCCGACGAAGCCGCGCGCGACATTGACGAGCATCGCGCGATGCGAGATCAGCACGTCGAGCAACGCACCCTGCGCACGAGGCTCCGCGGCACGGCGCACACGCGGCGGCCGGTCGGGATAACTGCCGAGGAACGGGTTCGCCGCTGCCGCCGCCGGTCGGTCGAGCACTTCCGCCATCGCCATCGATCTGCTCCGTCAAATTCCGAGATAGCGCAATTTAACGTAAACGCAAATCATTCTCAATGCGATTACGGGATACCCCTTCCGGTTGTCCGGATTTGTCTGATCAATCGATGGAAGCGACGTTCCGGAGGATGGGGCGCGCGCGCAAAGGATCGCGCTGCGTTCGAATCTCTCTGCGGGTCGGCGCGCTGTCGAGCGCGCTGTCGACCGGCTCCGTCGCCTACCCTGACCCGGCCGAGGTGACGAACGGCCGGCATGGCGATCGCTACTGGCGTGCCGCTGGGCGCACTGAGTATCGCGCGCGGGTTTGAGAAGGAAGCGCCGGCGTGCCGGCGCTTTTTCATGGCGTGCGTGCGGTGCGCTCGGCTGCGCCCACGCATGTCACGTCAGTAGATGAACAACCGGATCGTTGCGGTCGCATCGAATCGCCCGATCTTCGGCGGCCCGAACGATTTCAGCACCGCGTCCATCAGCACGCTTTGATTCATCACGTTCGACGGAAACTGCGCGAGCGTGAACTGCTGATTGAACGGAATGGCCTTGCCCTGGCTGTCCTCGATGCCGATACCGAAATTGCTGTCCTTCGCCGGCACCAGCAAACCGTTCTGGACCGGAAAGCTCGTTTCGAAATATCCGTCGACCCGCACCGCGACGTTGCACTTCTTCGTCAACGACAACGAGAACCGCTTGCGCGGCACCGCCGGCAGGAAGCCGTTACCCACCGCCTGTACCTGACCGAAGTTGACGATGCCCGGTTCGGGCGTCACGAGCACGTCGACGAAGCACGGCGTCGGCTTGAGGTTGCGCAAGCCGCTCAGGCGATACTGGAAGCTCGGGTTGTATGCATTCAGCCCGAACTCGCCGTCGAACTGGAATACCGTGTAGGTATCGCTCGGCGGCTGGACCCAGTTGCCCTTCTTGCGCACGACGACCTGATAGTCGATGCTGATCCGGGTCTGCTGACAACGCCCGCGATCGAAGTCGTACCTGCTGCACGGCGGCACCGAATACCCGGTAAACACACCGCCGCCGCGATTGCTCGTCTTGTCGAAATAGTCGATACCCTTGTAGCGGATGCCGATCTCCAGCCCCCACGCGGCCGGGTCCGTGCGATTCGGGTTCGCGTAGAAATAGATGTTGTCGACGACTTTCAGGCTGCCGGCATCACCGAGGTCCTTGTAGCAATACCCCGACGTCGTGCGCACCGGCGACACCCAGATCACGTATCCGTCCGGCGCGTCGGTCGGATACGACGCAACGCCGCCGATCGGCTCGGTCAGCGAGGTCGCGCCGCTGTTCGTCAGGCATCGCAGTGCCCACGCCGGCTGCGCCGCCGCGACCAGCAATGCGAGCACGATCCAGCGCAGCCACGCCGCCGGCAATTGCCGTTCGCGCATCCCGCCGCTCATCGCTTCACGCGCTTGCACGCACCCGCGTCGCACGCATACTCGACCGCCACCTGGCCGCCGTAATCGTCGATATGCGTGACGAACAGCGTCGACGGCGTCGCGGCCTTGAACGGCACGTCGGCCGTGCTCATCGGGCTGACCATCACCGGGTCCAGCGGCACGTGCGTCTTCTGCGCACCCGATGCCACGTCGACGATCGTGATGTGATACGGCGTCGGGTTGTCGAACACCAGCGTGTGCGCGGCCGCGTCCACGCGCAGCGTCATCGGCAGCGTCCAGTCCTCGTCGCGTGCCGGCTGCACGGCCTTCGGGCGGTAGAACAGCTTCATCTGCGTATGCAGCGCGATCTGCAGCGTGTTCGGCGTATCCGTCTTCGGCGGCACTTCGCGGATGTTCAGGTAGAACACCGATTCGCGATCGGCCGGCAACTCGGTGCCCGGCAGCTTCGCGATCCGCAGCACGTTGCGCTCGTTCGCCTCGACACGCTGCAGCGGCGGCACGACCATCAGCGGCGACGTGATCTTGTTGCCCTTCGCGTCCTCGAGCCACGACTGCACGAGATACGGGTACGTCGTGCTCTTGTTGGTGATCGTGACGATCGCGGCCTGTTCGCCTTCGTTGAAGATCACCCGCGTACGGTCCGGCACGATCGCCGCCTGCGCGGCGCCTGCGAACAGCGCGCCGGCGGTCGCGAGCACGCACCATGCGCGTCGCGGAAAAGAAAGGGAGAGGGAATTTTTCATCGCTGGATCCGTGAATTCATCGTTCGACCCGTGCGGTCGCTGCATGCGACTCGCCGGGCGTCTGGCACGTCACCGGAATCGGCGTGCCTTCGAGCTGGAGCTGGTTCGGCAGCGTGTCGATCGTGCAGAGCGTGCGTTCGCCCGCGCGCACCGCCAGCATGGATTTCGGCTGAACCTGGGTCAGGAACGCCGCACCGCCCTCGCCGACGATGCCGAGTTCCTTGCCGTTCGCCGCGTCCTGCACCGACGCACCGAACGGCAGCGGCTTGCCGGCCGGGTCGGTCATCGTCAGGTACAGGTTGCTGCCGCGCGCAGCGGAAAACTTCACGAAGCCGATCGCGCCATCGGTCAGCACCATGCGCTGGATCGGGTTCGACACCTGCACTTCGAGCGGCAGCTTCTCGACGTTGACGGTCGCGTCGTACACGTTGTACGGCGAGATGCCGTCGAGCACCGCGTAGCCGCGCGAATCGGTATGCGAGAGCGTGCCGGACAGCGGCACATCGGGCACGCCGTCGGTCGACACCAGCAGGCGCGTGTCGCCCGCATTGCCGTTCGCGTGCGCCGAGACGCCGTATTGCGTGGCGACGAACGAGCCGTCGACCTCGAGCGACGCGGCCGCATACGCATTGGCGAGCGTCGACGCCTGCGCGTTCAACTGATACGCCGACGAGCGCTGGCGGTAGCTCGCATTCGCCGACGCACGGCCGTCGGTCGCGCCTGCGTTGATCTGGTAGGTGCGGCCATTCGGATCGTCGTAGATGTAGCCCGCGTTCACGCTCGTGCTGCCGCTGCCCGTCGTCAGGTTCGACGTGACGGTGTGGCGGCCGCCGATCGGCAACGTCGCGGTGACCGAGACCTGGTTGCCGCTTGCACCGGCGCTCTGCGTACGGAAGGCCGACACGCTCACGTTCAGGTTGCGCAGCGTGCCGATCGAGAACGCACGCGTCAGCGTGAGGCCGACGCGCTGCTCGTTCGCACGTTCCCAGTAGGTCGTCTGGTCGTACGAGAAATAGGTCGACGTGTCGCCGAAACGCTTCGACAGCGTCGCCGAGTAGCGCTGCTTGCTGTTGGCGAGGCCGTACGCCGTCGGGTCGCCCGAGAACTGCGCGAAGTTCGTGTATTCGCGCTCGGAGAAGCGATAGCCGAAGAAACGCACGTCGGCATCGAGCCCGTCGAAGTGCTTCGAATAGTTGATGCGGTACGAGTTGCCGTTGCGCGTCGCGCCGTTCCACCACAGCTTCGCCCGCGCATGCGTGACGTCGGCCGACAGCGCGCCGAATGCGCCGAAATCGCGGCCCACGCCGAGTGCGATCGACGTGTAGCCCGACGCGGCGATGAAACCGCCATACGCGGTGACGTCGAACGGCAGGCCGTAGGCGATTTCGCCGAAGCCGAAGAACGGCGTGATGCCGGCGCCGCCGAACAGCCGCGGCTTGCCGACGGCGGCCTTGTAGCGCAATTGCCCGGCGCGCGCGAGAAACGGCACGGCGGCCGTCGTCACCTGGAAGCGCTGCACGCTGCCGTCCTCTTCCTCGACTGCAACGTCGAGCGTGCCCTGCACGCTCGTATTGATGTTCTGCAGCGCGAACGCGCCCGGCGACACGCGCGTCACGTACAACACGCGGCCCGCCTGCGAAACGGTCACGGTCGCGTTGGTGCGCGCGACGCCCGAGATCAGCGGCGCATAGCCGCGCAGCGACGGCGGCAGCATGCGGTCGTCGCTGCGGATCGACGCGCCCGTCAGCGCGAACGTGTCGAAGATGTCGGAGGTCAGGTAGTCGTCGCCGAACGTCACCGTCGACTGGATCGACGGCAGCGCACGAAATGCATAAAGCCGGCTGAAGCGGAACGTGCGATCCGCGTAGGCCGTATTGCCCACGTTCGATTGCGCCTGATAGTCGCCGCGAAAGCGCCATGCATCCCAGTTCGCGCCAACCGTCCCGTAGGCCTGGATCGAGTTCGTCTGGCGACCGTCCGTGCCGAAGTTGCGGTTCGTGTTCGCGATCACGCGATAGTCGAGCATCGCACCCGGAATCCCTTCGGACCAGCGCGACGGCGGCAGGTAGGTCGAATCGCTGAACTCGAGCGCGGCCTGCGGAATCGTGATCTTGAGCCGCCCGTCGCTTTTCAGGTAGCGCACGGTCGCCCCTTCGATCGCGCCGAGGTCGACGCAACGTCCGCCCTGGAAGCGCGGCAGGTCCTTCGCGAGCGACGGCTTCAACCCGAACTGCGCGACGAGTTCCGGCCGCAGGCACGGTTTGCCTGCCCCCGACGCGTCGACGGCGATGAACTCGATTGCCTGCAGCCCGTAGAACAGGTCGTTGACCTGTACGTCGAGCATGTACTCGCCGGGCAGCGTGAAGCCCGCCTGCGAGAACTGCGACAGATCGACGTTGTTCGAGCCGTCGATGTTCAGGAACGACGCATTGAATTCCGTCGCATGGCTCTGGCTGCCGACCACCAGCACGGAGACGCAAAGGAAGGAATGTCTGATTCGCACGCGGCGCTACCGAATGTCCAGGGAGGGGAAAAGGGAGGAAAAACGAACGAGGAAGGGTGCACGCACCCTTCCCCGATGCGGCGGCTTACTGGTAGCGAACCGTGAAGTTCGCCACGCCGTCCGCGGTACCCGGCGTCACGCCGGCTGCGGTCGCTTCGTACATGGCCGCGAAGCGTGCGATGTTCGTGCCGTTCTGCAGCACGGTCGGCGCCTTCTGCTCGGCGCCGTTGTCGAGGTATTCGCCCGACGCTGCCTGCAGGCGGATACCGACGTTGGTTGCCGAACCGATCGTCGCGAGCAGCTTCGGCTGGCCTGCGCTCGACGTGCCCGTGAACGTGAAGTACGCGTTCTGCGCGACGCTCGTGTCGCAGTCGGTCAGCTTGATGTCGAAGTTGGTCGGCGTGGACTTGTCGCCAGCCTGCTTGAACACGTTGGTCGGCACCTTGCCGAGGTTCACGGTCTGGTTGACCGAGCCCGAATCGATGCCGCATGCGCCCGCGACGATCTCGCCCGTGAAGTTGATCGTGCCGGTGCCCGCTGCGAAGGCCGAGGTCGACAGGGCCGCGAGTGCGACAGCGGTCAGGAGGGATTTTTTCATGACGTTACCCGTAAGGAGTGCAAATGGAGTAGATGACGTGGCGGACACAAACGGCAGCGTGTGGTGGCTCCCGTCCGTCACGAGGCCGCATTATCGAGATAATCATGAAAGTTTTCTGTAAATCATTGTCAAATCTGTCTGACAATGTTCGATTCAGCCCTCTAAACCCGCACTATTTCCCGACGATTTTCAATCCATCAACTTTTATCCGCAGTCCTTTTTTATTTCCCGGAAGCAATTGAAGATTAAAGATATTTTCGATCGACATCCCACGAAACCCCGCCTCCCCTTGCTGGCATTGGCTCCATTAAAATCATCAGCAAAAAGGACAAAACATTGTCCAGAGCCGCCATCGTTGTCCGAAGACAACGCCAATATCAAATCATTTTCAACAAACAGGAAATTAACCGGCGATTCAATCAATCCAATTCTTTCGCGCAAACGATTGCGAAATGAATACAAACGTTTTACCGCGACACTTTGCCGCCATCATTATTTCCAATACACGGATTAATTCGACCGTCAATTCCGGATCGTAAATCGCATGCGCAAGCGGTCGCCGGAACCCGACATCCGGGCCGCATTGCATGGGGGAAAGAAGGAAAAATGACCCGCACACGTTTGCGCGAGATTGCGACACGTGCGGCCGCCGGACGAGAGTCGTTCCGGAACGCGCACGTGCGCGCTGCAGCAGGATGCAAGACGTCCTGGCCGGCCTGTCAGTGGGGAAAGAGATCGCCAGAACAGCGATATCGGTCGAAGGAAGCCGCGGCGGCACGTCGAAGCGTACCGCCGCCGTCGTGCCGCCCGGCGCGTTGTCGCGTCAGGCGACGGGCATTACGCGGAAGCCGCGGCCTCTGCCGACGCCGGCGACCAGCCGCCTCCCAGCGCACGGTACAGCGTGATCGCATTCGCGAGCCTGAGCTGCTTGAGCCGGATCAGCTCCTGCCCCGACTCGTACGTGCTGCGCTGCGCGTCGAGCAATTCGAGATACGTCGCCACCCCACCCGCGTAGCGGCGCTCCGCGAGCTTCAGCCGCGCGCCGTCGGCCGCATACACGTCCTGCTGCGCGGCGAGCTGGCGATCGATCCAGTCGCGTGCGGCGAATGCGTCGGCCACTTCGCGGAACGCGGTCTGCACCGTCTTCTCGTAATCGGCCACCGCGATGTGCTTGCGCGCGTTCGCGACGTCGAGGTTCGCGCGATTGCGTCCGCCCGCGAAGATCGGCAGCGTGATGCGCGGCGCGAACGTCCATACGCTCGTGCCGCCGGCGAACAGGCTCGAGAACGCGTCGCTCACCGAGCCGTAGTCGGTCGTCAGCGTGATGCGCGGGAAGAACGCCGCGCGCGCGGCGCCGATCTGCGCGTTGGCGGCCTTGAGCCGCGCCTCCGCCTGCCGGATGTCCGGCCGCCGTTCGAGCAGCGCACTCGGTGCGCCGGGCGCCACGGACGCGATCGACAGCGTGTCGAGCGCGGTCGTGTCGCCCGGCACGTTGCGCGCGAAGTCGCCCGCGAGCAACTGCAGCGCCCGCACGGACTGCGCATGCTCGCGCTGCAGCGCGGCCTGCGACGCGCGCGCGGATGCCACCAGCATCTCGGCCGAGCGCAGCTCGATCGCGTCGCTCGTGCCGGCCGCATAGCGGCGCTGCGTGAGCGCGGCCATGTGTTCGCGCGCGTCCAGCGTACGCTGCGCCAGCGCGAGCTGTTCGTGCAGCGAGCGCTCCGATACATAAGCGCCGGCCACGTCGGCGATCACGCCGATGCGAACCGTGCGCTGTGCGTCAGCCGTCGCGAAATATTCGGCGAGCGCCGCATCCGACAGGCTGCGCACGCGGCCGAACAGGTCGAGCTCGTACGCGCTGACGCCGACGCCCGCGCGATACAGCCCGCTGATCGCGCTTTGGCGCACGACCGGATCGTACTGACGCGTACGGTCATAGCCCACATTCGCATCGACCGACGGCATCAGGTCCGCGCGCTGCACGCCGTACAGCGCGCGCGCTTCCTCGAGCCGGCCGGCCGCGACCCGCAGGTCGCGGTTGTTCGCAAGCGCCGCGTCGATCCATGCCTGCAATGACGCATCGGTAAAGTACGTGCGCCAGTCGTCGAGCAGCGCGGCATCGGCGGGCGACACTTCGGCCGCCGGTGCCGCGCTGCCGTCGACCGGCGCATAGTTGGCCGGCACCGGCGCCGCCGGCCGCTCGTAACGCGGCGCGAGCGTGCAGCCGGCCAGCGCGAGCGCGGCGGCCACCGCAACCTGGACTCGCAGCGCGGCGCGTGCATTCAGCGCAAACATCATTGAGAACCCTCCATCGTCGCCGGCTGCGCGCCGCCGCGCCGGCGCGGGCCGACGTCGAACAGGCGGCCGACGATCACGAAAAACAGCGGGACGAGGAACACCGCGAGCACGGTCGCCGTGATCACGCCGCCCAGCACGCCGGTGCCGATCGCCATCTGCGCGCCGGATGCGGCGCCCGACGCGAACGCGAGCGGCAGCACGCCGACGCCGAACGCCAGCGACGTCATCACGATCGGCCGCAGCCGCAGGCGCGCGGCCTCGAGCGCCGCATCGGCGAGCGACATGCGCTGCGCGACCAGGTCCTTCGCGACTTCGACGATCAGGATCGCGTTCTTCGCGGAGAGCCCGATCGTCGCGATCAGCCCTACCTTGAAGTAGATGTCGTTCGGCATCGTCCGCAACGTGACGCCGAGCACCGCACCGATCACGCCGAGCGGCACGACCAGCATCACCGCGAACGGAATCGACCAGCTCTCGTAGAGCGCCGCGAGCGCGAGGAACACGACGAGCACCGACAGCGCGAACAGCATCGGCGCCTGCGCGCCCGACAGCCGCTCCTCGAACGACTGCCCCGACCACGAGAAGCCGGTGCCGGCCGGCAGCTTCGCAGCGAGTCGTTCGATCGCGGCCATCGCCTCGCCGCTGCTGTGGCCTGCCGCGGCCGAGCCGTTGATCGTGAACGACGGAAAGCCGTTGTAGCGCGTCAGCTGCGGCGGCCCGAGCGTCCAGTGCAGCGTCGTGAACGCCGCGAGCGGCACCATCTCGCCACGCGTGTTGCGCACGCGCAGTTTCTTCACGTCGTCAGGATCGAGCCGGTGCAGCCCGTCGGCCTGCACGACCACGCGCCGCACCTGCGTGCCGTGCATGAAGTCGCCGATATAGTCGGAGCCGAACATCACCGCGAGCGTCGTGTTGATCTCTTCCATCGACACGCCGAGCGCGGACGCCTTCGCGCGATCGATGTCGAGCTTCAGCTGCGGCGCGTCCTGCGTGCCGGCGAACATCAGGTCGGTCAGCGCCGGATCCTTGCGGCCCGACGCGAGCAGTTGCTCGCGCGCGGCGCTGAACGTCGCGTAGTCGAGCCCGCCGCGGTTCTGCAGCCGGAAGTCGAAGCCGCTCGACGAACCGAGATCGGGCAGCGCCGGCGAGTTCATCGCGAACACCGTCGTGTTCGGCGTGCCCGCGAAGCGCTCGTTGATGCGTGCGACGATCGCCTGCACGTGATCGTGTTCGGTCTTGCGCGCCTTCCAGTTCTTGAGCGAGACGAAGATCATCCCGCCGTTCGGCCCTTCGCCGTACAGGTTGAAGCCGCCGAGCGCGAACGTATACGCGGCCGGCTCGTCGTTGCGGATGTATGACTCGACTTCCCGCACGCTCTGCATCGTTTCCGCGAGCGGCGTGCCTTGCGGCCGGATCACCATCACCATGAAGTTGCCCTGGTCCTCGTCCGGCAGGAACGCGGTCGGCAACTGCGTGAGCATCAGCCCCGCAGCGCCGGTCAGCGCGCCGTACACGACGAGCCAGCGCACCGGCTTCTTCAGCATCGTGCCGACCCGCGTCGCGTAGCGCTGCGTCGCGTTCGCGACGAAGCGGTTGAACCAGCCGAAGAAGCCGCGCTTCTCGTGATGGTCTTCGGACACGGGCTTGAGCAGCGTCGCGCACAGTGCGGGCGTCAGCGACAGCGCGAGGAAGGCCGAGAAGCCGATCGACACCGCGAGCGACAACGCGAACTGCCGGTAGATGTTGCCCACCGCGCCGCCGAAGAACGCCATCGGCACGAACACCGACGTCAGCACCACGGTGATCCCGACGATCGCGCCGCTGATCTGCTTCATCGCCTTGACGGTCGCGTCGTAGGGCCCGAGCCCCTCCTCGACCATCAGCCGCTCGACGTTCTCGACCACGACGAT
Source organism: Burkholderia sp. Ac-20344 (assembly GCF_017104975.1). Taxonomy (NCBI): domain Bacteria; kingdom Pseudomonadati; phylum Pseudomonadota; class Betaproteobacteria; order Burkholderiales; family Burkholderiaceae; genus Burkholderia; species Burkholderia sp. Ac-20344. The sequence goes on along the minus strand of NZ_JAAGPP010000114.1, from coordinate 17,963 downwards.
CGCGTCGTCGACAAGGATGCCGATCGCAAGCACCATCCCGAACATCGTCAGCACGTTGATCGAGAAGCCCGCTGCAACCATCACGCCGAACGTGCCCGCGAGCGCGACCGGCACGACGAGCGTCGGGATCAGCGTCGCACGCAGGTTCTGCATGAACAGGAACATCACGAGGAACACGAGCACGCCGGCCTCGATCAGCGTCGTGACGACCTTGTTCATCGACACGCGCACGAACGACGACGTCTCGTACGGGATCTGGTACTTCACGCCCGGCGGGAAGTACGCGGACAGCTCGTCCATCGTCGCGCGCACGCGCTTCTCGGTGGATACCGCGTTCGAGCCCGGCGCGAGCTTGATGCCCATCCCGGTCGCGACCTTGCCGTTCACGTACGACGGATAGTTGTAGTCGTTGCCGCCGAACTCGACGCGCGCGACGTCGCGCAAGTACAGTGCGGAGCCGTCGGCCTGCGTGCGCAGCGCGATCGCGCCGAAATCGGCCGGCGTCTTCAGCGGCGCATCGGCGAACACGGTCGCCGCGATCGGTGCGCTCGCCGGCACCGCGGTGCGGCCGATGTCGCCGATCGTCACGCGCGCGTTGTGCGCGCGCACCGCCGACGCGATGTCCGACGCGGTGAGGCCGTGCCCGGCCATCTTCACCGGGTCGGGCCAGATCCGCATCGCATACTCGGCGCCCCAGAACTGCACGCGGCCGACACCCTCGACGCGACGCAGCGCCTGCACGACGTTCGCCGACGCATATTCGCCGAGCTGCACGTCGGTCATCCGGCCATCGTCGGACGTCAGCGATACCACGAGCTGGATGTTGTCGGCAGCCTTCTCGACCTGGATGCCGTCGCGCCGCACCGGTTCGGGCAGCCGCGCCTCGACCGTCTTCAGCCGGTTCTGCACTTCGACGGCCGCGAGATCGGCGTTCACGCCCTGCTTGAACGTCAGGTACAGCGACGCGGCCCCGGCACTGCTCGTCGCCGACGTATACATCAGCCCCGGCGCGCCGTTCATTTCGCGCTCGATCAGCGCGGTCACCGATTCTTCGACGACCTGCGCGGACGCGCCCGGGTACGTCGCATAGATGCTGACGACGGGCGGCGCGATGTCCGGGTACTGCGCAACGGGCAGCGCGCGGATCGCGAATGCGCCGCCCAGCATGATGAAGATTGCGATCACCCACGCGAAGACGGGGCGATCGATGAAGAAACGTGCCATGGTGGTCTGGTGTGAACCGGTCAGGTTTGACGGGCGGCCGCCTGCGAAGCGGCCGCTGCCGGCGCCGCCTTCGACGGCGGCGCCTGCTCGACGGGCTTGACGGCCGTATCGGGTGCGAACTGTGCGGCGTTGTCGACGATCACGCGCTCGCCGCCCGCGAGGCCGCGCGTGATGCGCCAGTCATGGCCGCTCATCTGGTCGGCTGCGACCTCGACGTCCTTGACCTTGCCGTTCGTGCCGACGACACGCACCGACGTGCGATCGGTCGTGCGCAGCAGCGCATCGCGCGGCACGAGGATCGCCCGCTGGTCGACCGCCGTATCGAGCGCGATCCGCACATACGCACCCGGCAGCAGCTCACGCTCCGGATTCGGGAACAGCGCGCGCATCGCGACGGTGTCGGTAGTCGGATCGACCGCGAGATCGCTGAACAGCAGCTTGCCCTTCAACGGATATGCGGTGCCGTCGGCGCGCAGCAGCGTCACCGCGATATCGTGCTGCGCAATGCCCGTCGCACGCCCGCTCTTCACTGCGCGGCGCAACGCGTCGACGTCGGCGGCCGGCTGCGAGAAATTCACGTAGATCGGATCGAGCTGCTCGACGGTCGTGAGCGGCGTCGCCTCGTTCTGGCCGACGAGCGCGCCTTCGGTCACGAGCGCGCGCCGTGCGCGGCCCGCGATCGGCGCGGTGACGGTCGCATAGTCGAGCTGCAACTGCGCCCGGGCGAGCTCCGCCTTCGCGGAGGCCACCTCGGCCTTCGCCTGGGTATCCGCCGCAACGGCTTCGGTGTGGTCGCGCTCGCTCACCGCGCGGTCGCGCACGAGATCGTCGTAACGGCGGCGTTTGTCGGTCGCCGCGAGCGCGGCGGCCTGCGCCTTCGCAAGCGCACCCTGCGCGGCATCGCGTGCGGCCTTCAGCGGCGCGGGATCGATGCGGAACAGCACCGCGCCCTGCTTCACTTCCTGGCCTTCCTCGTAGGTGCGCGCGGTGACGATGCCCGCAACCCGCGCGCGCACTTCCGCCTGCCGGTACGCATCGAGCCGGCCCGGCAATTCGACGGTCATCGGCACGGCAGTCGGGCGCACCGTCACGACCGTTACCTGTTTCGCGGCCTCCGGCGCGGCGTCCTTGTCGCCCTTTCCACATCCGGCCAGGGCCAGCACGGCCGCCAGCGCGAACGGCGCCAGTCGGTGGCGCAACAGGGAGCGATTGTTATTCATGTGTGACCTCGGATCGTTCGCCACCGATAAAATGCGGCGGCTCAGGGTGGCCGATTATAATCAGTCACGACTGATTAAATACACGCTGTTTCAATCTGACCGTCACACTGTCTCAATAAAACGACAGCGAACTGTAAGGAATTTCAGGACATGGCCCGCAAGACCCGCGAAGAATCGCTCGCCATCAAGCACCGGATCCTCGACGCCGCCGAGCTCGTGCTGCTCGAGAAAGGCGTTGCGCAAACCGCGATGGCGGACCTCGCCGAGGCCGCCGGGATGTCGCGGGGCGCCGTCTACGGCCACTACCGCAACAAGATGGAAGTGTGTCTCGCGATGTGCGACCGCGCGTTCGCGCGCACGTCGGAAGGTTTCGACGCGGGCGACGGGCTGCCCCCGCTCGCCACGCTGCGGCGCGCCGCCTCGCACTATCTGCAGGAATGCGGCCAGCCGGGACCGATGCAGCGCGTGCTCGTGATCCTCTATACGAAGTGCGAGCAGAGCGAGGAAAACGGCGCGCTGCAGCGGCGCCGCATACTGCTCGAATTGCAGATGCTGCGGATCACGAAGGCGCTGCTGCGCCGCGCGATCGCGGCCGGCGAGATCGCCGCCGATCTCGACGTGCATCTGGCCGCCGTCTATCTCGTGTCGCTGCTCGAAGGCGTGTTCGCGTCGATGATCTGGACCGACCGGCTGCGCGGCAACCTGTGGAACGACGCCGAAGCCATGCTCGACGCCGGTTTCGACGCCGTACGCACGTCCGCCGCGCTGCGCCGCCGCGCGCACAAATTGCCGGACTGACGGGAATTGTCGTAATAAATGCTGATTTAACCCGATTTACCGCACTGCGAAACGAATGAACCGACCCCCTTTAAAATTTTTAACGTTTCGCGGAACATCGGTAGACTGACGCTGTCATCTTTCTTTAGCGTCTTCGTGATAACCGGGTTCGACCCGGTATGCACGCCGCCGTTCGAAGCGGGCCCGCCCCGCGTGTTGGGTCGAACGGAAACGATACAGGCCCCTGGCGGGGCCTGTTTTGTTGCACGCCCGCCGCCCGCCCCGTCGCTGCCCGACGGATGTGCCGCCGGTGGCCCCTGCCCACACCCCTTTGAACCGCTTTCCTGGATGTGGACACCTTGGTCAAGTCTGTCGCTAACCCTGATGCTTTCGCGCCCGGCCGCGCGCAGCGCGTCGCGCGCGCGCTCATCCCTGCCGCCGTGCTCGGCGCCCTCGCCGCACTCGGCCTCGCCGCACTGCCGGCCGTGTCGCAACTGCCGGGCGCCGTCGACTCGGGCACGGCCGCGCTGCCGCAGCGCGTGCTGTCCGACACGCCGTTTCCCACCGCGCAGCATTTCGTGACGAGCGAGCTCGCCCGCACGATCGGCGAGCGCAACGATACCGGCGCACGCAACGACCGCAGCCAGCAGCCGGGCCTGTTCGCGCCGCTCAGCGCACACCGCAACGACATGCTCGGCTATGCGAACCTGTTCCAGTTCGCGGCCCCCGAAAACCAGCACGGGATGCGCGCGGGCGACATCGAACTCACACTGTCCGATACGCTGAACCGGCTCGACGTGCCGCCCGAGGTGCGCATCCAGCTCGGCGATCTCGTCAGCGGCAAGGTCGCGATGCGTGCGAGCGCGCAGCGCGGCGACTACTACCGTGTCGCGTTCGATACGAACGACGGCACGCCGCGCCTCACCGCATTCGAGCTGCGCGTCGCCGGCCGCACGTTCGGCGCGATCTGGTTCCGCGCGCCGGGCGCCGAGCACGGCGCGTACTACGCGCTCGACGGCTCGCCGCTCGAAGCCGCCGCATTCACGATGCCGGTCAAGTGGACACGCATCAGCTCGTTCTTCGGCGAGCGCATCCATCCGCTGTCGCAGGCTATGGCATTCCATACGGGCGTCGATCTCGCCGCGCCGAGCGGCACGCCCGTCGATGCGGCGGCCGACGGCGTCGTGTCGTTCGTCGGCACCGATCCGGGCGGCTATGGCCGCTACGTGATCGTCGATCACGCCGACGGTTACTCGACCTACTACGCGCACCTGTCCGCGTTCGCACATGGCCTCAAGACAGGCGAGACCGTGAAGCAGGGCCAGCGCATCGGCTCGGTCGGGATGACCGGCGCCGCCACGGGCCCGCACCTGCACTTCGAGGTGCGCGTCGCGAACGATCCGGTCGACCCGCTCGTCACGCTCGCGAGCGCGCAGACGGCGCTGTCCGACATGCAGCTCACCGCATTCCGCCAGGAAGCGGCGCAATGGCGCTTCCGTCTCGCGTCGATCAGTACGACGCCGTTCGCGTTCGCGCGGAACGACGGGCCGCTGTGGGGCGATTTCGCGACCGACACCTCGACGCTGCGCGCAGTCTTCAATACGCATTACTCGGCGTCGTGACGCGCCTGCCGCGCGCCGTCGCTCGACGAGCAGCGGCGCGCGGCAAGCCCTCTACCCTCCTTGTTCGTACTGCCCGCCGGGCCCGACCTGTCCGGCGGACTGTCCGCTGCACACATTCCCGGCACTGCCTCATCGTCGATTCGAAACGGCCGCGGCAATGGCCGGCACTGCAGCATGCCGTTATCGCGCGGGTTCCGTGTAATCGGCCGCCGCGTGCGCGGCGCGTTGCGCGCGCGGGCGGCGCGACAGCAGCCAGCGTGCCGCGCCGTCGAGCGACGTGCACAGCACCAGGTAGATCAGCGCGACGAACAGGAAGATCGGCGCCGGATACACCATCAGCCGGTTGTTCACCTGCGTCGCGACGAACGACAGCTCCGGCACGCCGACGATATACGCGAGCGACGTGTCCTTCACGAGCGCGACCCACTGGTTGACGAACGACGGCGTCATGATCCGGATCGCCTGCGGCAGCAGCACGTAGCGCACCGTCTGCCAGCGCGTGAGCCCGAGCGACAGCCCGGCCTGCCATTGCCCGTCGCCGGCCGCGACGATGCCCGCATGCACCGCGTGCGCGAGATACGCGCCGCCGATCAGCGCGAGCGCGCACACGACCGTCGCGAGCCCCGGCACGTCCATGTGCAGCAGCATGGGCATCAGGAAGTAGGTCCAGAAAATCAGCATCAGCACCGGAATCGCGCGGAAGAAGCCGATGAACGCGAGCAGCAGCACGCGTGCGGGGCCGCGCGCGTGCGCCATTGCAACGCCGAGCGCGATGCCGAGCACCGCCGATGCGACGGCCGACGCGATGGCGAGCAGCAGCGACAGCGCGGCGCCGCCGAGCGGCCCTTCCGGGAACGCGCCGACGAGCAGGTACGGCAGATTGGCGAGCAGCAGCGAAAAATCCATCGTCAGCGCCCCGCTCCCAGCCGGTCGCGCCATTGCGTGGCGGCATACGCACCCGCTTCGATCGCGGCCACCGCCGCGACGTACAGCACGGTTGCCACGCCGAATGCGGCAAAAGTCTTGAACGTCTCGGTTTCGACCTGCCGCGATGCATACGACAGCTCGGCCACGCCGATCGCCATCGCGAGCGACGAGTTCTTCACGAGATTCATGTATTGGCCGAACAGCGGCGGCAACGCGATGCGCACGGCCTGCGGCAGCACCACGTAGCGCAGCGACTGCATCGGCGTGAGGCCGAGCGCGGCCGCCGCATCGTGCTGCGCGCGCCGCACGCCGCGCAGGCCGGCTTCGCATTCCTCGGCGACGAACGCGGCCGTATACGCGCTCAGCCCGACCCAGCCCGCGACGAATTCGAACGACGGCCACGCGAGCGTGAACGGCCCGATGCTCAACGCATGGCGCGCGTTCAGCCACGCGATCCACGTGTCGGGCAGCAGCGACGCGACGCCGAAATACCAGAACAGCAACTGTACGAGCAGCGGCGTGTTGCGGAACGTGACGACATATGCGGCCGCCACTGCGCGTGGCGCCGTGCCGCGCGCATGCCGCATGACCGCGAGCAGCAGCCCGCCGGCGGTCGCGGCGACGGCCGACGCGGCCGCGAGGCCGAGCGTCAGCAGGAAACCCTGCCAGAGCCAGGACAGATATTTGGGAGCCAACCCGAGCATGCTGTGTTGCGGGCGCGAAGCGCGCGATCGGAAGAAACGGAAAAGCGCCGCGAGACCGAGGGTCCAGCCGTTCGCGGCGCGCGTGCGATGCGGATCAGGTCTTGTCGCCGATCCGGAAGATGCGCGTGAGCGGCGTCTTCGTCGTCGGCCCGAACCATGCGTCGTAGATCTGCACGGCGCGGCCGTTCGCCTCGAGCCCCTTCAGCGTGTCGTTGACGAAGCCGAGCAGGCGCGTCTCGCCCTTCGGCACGCCGACGCCCATGTAGTCGTTCGAGATCGTGAACGCCGGGATCTCGTAGTTCTGCTTGTCGGGCACGTTCGCGAGCAGCCCGATCAGCTTCGGCCCGTCCTGCGTGATCGCCTGCACGTTGCCGGCGCGCAGCGCGGCGAACGCGAACGGCGTGTCGTCATACGCGACGATCGTCGCCTTCGGGAATTTCTCGCGCAGCGTGATCTCGTTGGTCGTGCCCTTGTCGGCGCCGACGCGCAGCCCGTTCAACTGGTCGGCCGATTTCAGCACGCCCTTCTTCGCGAGAAACTGCTGGCCCGACGAGAAATACGGAATGCTGAAGTCGACCTGCTTCGCGCGTTCGTCGGTGATCGTGAAGTTCGCGAGCACGAGATCGACCTTGCCGGACGTCAGGAACGGGATGCGATTCGCGGGGTTGGTCGGCTGGAGTTGCAGCTTCACGCCGAGCTTGTCGGCGAGCGCCTTCGCGTAGTCGACGTCGAGGCCGACGATGTGATTGCTTTTGCCGTCGACATAGCCGAACGGCGGGTTGCTGTCGAACGTCGCGACGCGCAGCACACCGGCCTTCTTGATATCGTCGAGACGGTCCGCATGTGCGACGGTGCCTGCGGTAATGAGCGCAGCCCCGACGAGCCACGTAGCGAGCGTATGGATTTTCATGAACACGACCTGATTTGTTATGAAGGCCGCCGCGGATCGCGCGGCGGCCCGGTTCAAAGAACATCGCGACGGAGTGTGTCGTCGCGAAGCCGCTAACGTATCAGCGCGTATAGCGAATCCGAACCAACAAATGGTGCTTTGCTCAGCGGGTTTCGTGATGAGGCATGCGGGCCGCATGCAATGCATGCGCACAAAAAAAGACGCCCGCTGCACGCAGCGGGCGCGAATCCCAGTCAAGGAGGTGTCACACGAACTACGGGCTCAGAATAAAGGCATCGCCCGCGGAGGACAACGAAGCGATTGCGATATCGATATCGCACGTCCGGCGATGAGCTTGCACGCGCCCCGATGCGAACACGCCGCGCATGAAAAAACGGCGCGCCGCCTGCGTGGCGGAGCGCCGTCCTGTTGCAGGTTGCCGGTCGATGCAGGCAGCCCTGCCGGGCTGCCCTTCCATCACGGCTCGTGACGCAGATACCCTTCCTTGCTCGGATCGCGCATCCGCCACGACACGATCAGCGAGATCGCGCACAGCACGGTCACGTACCAGTAGAAGGTTTCCTCGCTGCCGATCGACTTGAACCACAGCGCGACGTATTCGGCCGAGCCGCCGAAGATCGCGTTCGCGACCGCGTACGACAGGCCGACGCCCATCGCGCGCACTTCCGGCGGGAACATCTCGGCCTTGATCAGCCCGCTGATCGACGTGTAGAAGCTGACGATCGCGAGCGCGACCGTGATCAGCACGAACGCGGCCACCGGGCTCGTCACGTCCTTCAGCGCATGCATCAGCGGCACCGTGCCGATCACCGCGAACGAACCGAACAGGATCATCGACGTGCGGCGGCCAATCCGGTCGGACAGCGCGCCGAACACCGGCTGAATCAGCATGTAGACGAGCAGCGCGACGGTCATCACGTTGCTGGCCGTCTTCGCATGCATGCCGGCCGTGTTCACGAGGTACTTCTGCATGTACGTCGTAAACGTGTAGAAGATCAGCGAGCCGCCGGCCGTGAAGCCGACCACCGTGAAGAACGCGCCCTTGTGCTGCCACACGCCGCGGATCGTGCCCGCGTCTTTCTTGTCGCGCGATGCGGTCGTCGACGTCTCGTCGAGCGACTTGCGCAGGTACAGCGAGATCAGCGCGGCCGCCGCGCCGACCACGAACGGAATGCGCCAGCCCCACGCCTTCAGTTCGTCGCCCGACAGCGTCTGCTGCAGGATCACGAGCACGAGCAGCGCGCACAGCTGGCCGCCGATCAGCGTCACGTACTGGAACGACGCGAAGAAGCCGCGGCGGCCCTTCAGCGCCACCTCGCTCATGTAGGTCGCGCTCGTGCCGTATTCGCCGCCCACCGACAGCCCCTGGAACAGCCGCGCGACCAGCAGCAGCGCCGGTGCGAGCGCGCCGATCTGCGCATAGGTCGGCAGCACCGCGATCACGAGCGAGCCGCCGCACATCATCAGCACGGAAATCATCATCGCGTTGCGGCGGCCGTGGCGGTCGGCGATGCGGCCGAACAGCCAGCCGCCGATCGGGCGCATCAGGAAGCCGGCCGCGAACACGCCCGCCGTGTTCAGCAGCTGCGTCGTCGTGTTGCCGCTCGGGAAGAACGCCGGCGCGAAGTACAGCGCACAGAACGAATAGATGTAGAAGTCGAACCACTCGACGAGGTTGCCCGACGAGGCGCCGACGATGGCGAACACGCGCCGCCGGGTGTCATGCGCGGACAGCGCAGCTTGGTCGGTCTGGACGTCCATGGATTGGTCAGTTCCTTTTAGTGCTTTCTGGGCGAGACGGCCGGGGCCGCCGCGTTCGGTCGCATGTGGCACCGGTTCCGGCGCACGGCGCTATGGGATTTTAGCGAAATGTAAAGTAACAGGCTCTCCGGGTTCGTCCCGATGTAGAAGATTTTTCTCTTGCCATGCGTTCGTCATATGAAAACGCCAGCCCGCGGGCTGGCGTCCGATGCAAACATTCCGCGGGCGATCTTCAGATCCGCACCTCCGGCGGCACGTAGCGGCACTCGTAGCGCTTGCGCACGGTGCCGGCCTCGTCGACGCTTTCCAGGAACACGTCGAACTGCCAGAGCCGCGCCATGTGCTTGAGCACCTCGTCGCTGTCGTTCGACAGGTGGCGGTTGTCGGTCATGAAGTGGCGCAGCGTGAGGCTGCGGTCGCCGCGCGTGTTCACCGCCCACACCTGGATGTTCGGCTCGCGGTGATGGATGTCGTACTGCCTCGACAACGCCTGCCGCACGTACTGGTAGCCCGAATCGTCGTGGATCGCCGACACCTCGAGCGAGTCGCGCATGTCGTCGTCGAGCACCGAGAAAAGCCGCATGTCGCGGATCAGGCTCGGCGACAGGTACTGCGCGATGAAGCTCTCGTCCTTGAAGTTGCGCATCGCGTAGTGCATCGCCGGCAGCCACGGAGTGCCCGCGATCTCCGGAAACCACTTGTAGTCTTCTTCCGTCGGCGCTTCGCAGATCCGCCGGATGTCGCTCATCATCGAGAAGCCGAGCGCATACGGGTTGATCCCGCTGTAGTACGGCTTCGTGACGGGCGGCTGGTAGACCACGTTGCTGTGCGAATGCAGGAACTCCATCATGAAGCCGTCTTCCAGCTTCCCCTGGTTGTACAGCGTGTTCAGCAGCGTGTAGTGCCAGAACGTCGCCCAGCCTTCGTTCATCACCTGCGTCTGCCGCTGCGGATAGAAATACTGGCCGATCTTGCGCACGATGCGGATCACTTCCCGCTCCCACGGCTCGAGCAGCGGCGCATTCTTCTCCGCGAAATACAGCAGGTTCTCCTGCGGCTCGGGCGGATAGCGGCCTTCCTGCTCTTCCATCAGCTCGGGCTTCTTGCCCGGCAGCGTGCGCCACAGTTCGTTCACCTGCGACTGCAGGTACGCCTCGCGCTCGCGCCGCAGCGCGGCTTCCTTCGACAGCGACGGCTTCTGCGGCCGCTTGTAGCGGTCGACGCCGTAGTTCATCAGCGCATGGCACGAATCGAGCAGTTCCTCGACGCGATCGAGGCCGTAGCGCTCCTCGCATTCCGCGACGTAGTTCTTCGCGTACACGAGATAGTCGATGATCGCGTGCGCGTCGGTCCACAACCGGAACAGGTAGTTGCCCTTGAAGAACGAGTTGTGCCCGTACGCCGCGTGCGCGATGACGAGCGCCTGCATCGTCATCGTGTTCTCTTCCATCAGGTACGCGATGCACGGGTTCGAGTTGATGACGATTTCGTACGCGAGCCCCATCTGGCCGCGACGGTAGCTCTTCTCGGTCGACAGGAAGTGCTTGCCGAACGACCAGTGACGGTAGTTGACCGGCATCCCGACCGACGCATACGCGTCCATCATCTGCTCCGCGCTGATCAGTTCGAGCTGGATCGGGTAGATGTCGAGCTCGTATTGTTCGGCGACCTGCGAGATGTGCGTGTCGTATTCCTCGAGCAGTTCGAACGTCCAGTCGGACGGGCACGGCAACGGCTTGCGTTCGGCAACGTTCATACGCGCTTCCTTTTGCCCGGAACCGGGCAAGTCGGCGGCCGGCGGCGGCGGTTCGGCCTGCGCGCGTTGCTGCGGTGCGGCAGGGCCGGCCGGGTCGTCGCCGGAAGGGCGCGGCGCATAGCCGCGCGACTCGTTGTGCAGATGGCGGGTCGTCATGACATTTCCACCTGCTTTTCGAACAATTCGCGAAACACCGGGTAGATGTCGGCAGCCGATTCCACTTTTTTCATCGCGAGATGCGGTTGCGACAGGGCCAGTTGCGCGTATTCCAGCCACAGGTTCTGCTCTTCCGGCGCGACCTGGATATACGCGAAGTAACGCGTCTTCGTGAGGATATCCTCTTCCAGGATTTTGCGACACTTGGGCGAATCGTCGGTCCAGTTGTCGCCGTCGGACGCCTGCGCGCCGTAGATGTTCCACTCGGTCGGCGAGTAGCGCTCGTTCATCACCTTGCGCATCAGCTCGAGCGCGCTCGACACCACCGTGCCGCCGCTCTCGGTCGAATGGAAGAAGGTGTCCTCGTCGACTTCCTCGGCACGCGTGTGGTGACGGATGAACACGACCTCGATGCGCTCGTAGTTGCGCTTGAGGAACAGGTAAAGCAGGATGAAGAAGCGCTTCGACAGGTCCTTGCGCTGCTCGTCCATCGAGCCCGACACATCCATCAGGCAGAACATGACGGCCTGGCTCGACGGTTGCGGCTGCTTCACGCGGTTGATGTAGCGCAGGTCGAACGGATCGATGAACGGAATCCGCCAGATGCGCCCCTTCAGGTGATGGATCTCGGCCTCGAGCACCGCGATCTCCGCGCGCCGGTCTTCCGGATCGATCTTCATCGCCTCGAGCTGCGCCTCGAGGTCGCGCAGCTCGTTGACGAGCGGCGAGCCGAGCGCGATGCGGCGCCCGAGCGCGCTCCTCAGCGAACGCACGACATCGATGTTGTTCGGCGTGCCTTCCGCCGACCAGCCCGCGCGCACGTTCTTCCAGCTCGGCACCGTCAGCAGGTGCGTCTTCACGAGGCGCGGCAGTTCGAGATCGTCGAAGAAGTACTGCATGAACTCGTCACGCGACAACTCGAACACGAAGTCGTCCTGCCCTTCGCCCTCGTTGCTCGCCTGACTGCCTCCGCCGCCCGAGCCGCCCTGCGGACGCGGGATCTTGTCGCCGCGCACGTAGTCCTCGTTGCCGGGGTGCACGTATTCACGACGCCCGCCAGGCGCGTGCCGGAAATTCGGCTCCGCGATGTCCTTGCGCGGGATCGTGATGCTCTGCGTGCTCTGGATATCCTTGATGCTACGGTCGCGCACCGCGTCGGACACGGCACGACGAATGTAGTTCTTGACGCGACGCAGAAAGCGTTCGCGGTTGGCGATACTCTTGTTCTTGCCGGCCAGCCTGCGGTCGATGATTTGATGAAGCACTCCCGGTCTCCCGCTCGAAAGTCGATATGCCGGGACGCTCGCCGCACATGCCGTCTCCCGTCATGCCGGCGGCGTCTCTGAAAACACCCGTACGGCGACGCCATACGGGCGCGGTACCGCGCGCGTCATGACGACTTGCGCACGCGCAGGTACCAGTCGCAAAGCAGCCTCACCTGCTTCGGCGTATAGCCCTTCGCGACCATCCGGTTCACAAAGTCCTCATGCTTGCGCTGTTCCTCCGCCGAACCCTTTGCGTTGAACGAAATCACCGGCAACAGTTCCTCGGTATTCGAGAACATCTTCTTCTCGATCACGACGCGCAACTTCTCGTAGCTCGTCCACACGGGGTTCTTGCCGGCATTCGCCGCCCGCGCACGCAACACGAAGTTCACGATCTCGTTGCGGTAATCCTTCGGATTACTGATGCCGGCCGGCTTCTCGATCTTCTCCAGCTCCGCGTTCAGCGCGGCGCGATCGAAGCTCTCGCCCGTGTCGTGGTCGCGGAACTCCTGGTCCTGGATCCAGAAGTCCGCATACGTGACGTAGCGGTCGAAGATGTTCTGGCCGTACTCCGAATACGACTCGAGGTAGGCCGTCTGGATCTCCTTGCCGATGAAGTCCGCGTAGCGCGACGCAAGCACGTCCTTCACGAAGGACAGGTACTTCTGCTCGGTTTCCGGCGGGAACTGCTCGCGTTCGATCTGCTGTTCGAGCACGTACATCAGGTGCACGGGGTTGGCCGCGACCTCGCTCGAATCGAAGTTGAACACGCGCGACAGGATCTTGAACGCGAAGCGTGTCGACACGCCCGTCATCCCTTCGTCCACGCCCGCGTAGTCGCGGTATTCCTGGTACGACTTCGCCTTCGGATCGGTGTCCTTGAGGTTTTCGCCGTCATACACCTGCATCTTCGAGAACAGGCTCGAATTCTCCGGCTCGTGCAGGCGCGACAGCACCGAGAACTGCGACATCATCTTCAGCGTGCCCGGCGCGCAGACGGCCTCGGCCAGCGACGAGTTGCGGATCAGCTTCTCGTAGATCTTGGTCTCTTCCGAGACGCGCAGGCAGTACGGCACCTTCACGACGAAGATCCGGTCGAGCAGCGCCTCGTTGTTGCGGTTGTTGCGGAACGCCTTCCACTCCGACTCGTTCGAGTGCGCGAGGATGATCCCGTCGAACGGAATCGCGCCGAAGCCCTCGGTGCCCTTGAAGTTGCCTTCCTGCGTGGCGGTGAGCAGCGGGTGCAGCACCTTGATCGGCGCCTTGAACATTTCGACGAACTCGAGCAGGCCCTGGTTCGCCAGGCACAGGCCGCCCGAGTAGCTGTACGCGTCGGCGTCGTCCTGCGCGTACTGTTCGAGCTTGCGGATATCGACCTTGCCGACCAGCGACGAGATGTCCTGGTTGTTCTCGTCACCCGGCTCCGTCTTCGCGATGCCGACCTGCCGCAGGATCGACGGGTAGCGGCGCACCACGCGGAACTGGCGGATGTCGCCGTTGTATTCGTGCAGGCGCTTGACGGCCCACGGACTCAGGATGTTCTTCAGGTAGCGGCGCGGAATGCCGTACTGTTCCTCGAGGATCGGGCCGTCTTCGTCGTAGTCGAACAGCCCGAGCGGCGATTCGTTGACGGGCGAGCCCTTCAGCGAATAGAACGGCACGCGCTCCATCAGTTGCTTCAGACGCTCGGCGATCGACGACTTGCCGCCGCCCACCGGGCCAAGCAGATAGAGGATCTGCTTCTTCTCTTCGAGCCCTTGTGCAGCGTGGCGGAAATAGGCGACCACCTGCTCGATCACCTCCTCCATTCCGTAGAACTCACGGAAGGCGGGATAGACCTTGATGACCTTGTTCGCAAAGATCCGCGACAGGCGCGGCTCGTTGCGGGTATCGATGTGTTCAGGTTCCCCGATTGCTGCCAGCATGCGTTCACCAGCCGTCGCGTACGCGGATGGATCGTTCTTGCAGAGCGCGAGATACTCCTCCAGCGAGAGCTCTTCCTCTCGCGTTTTTTCGAAGCGGTTCGCGAAGCTGCTGTAAATATCCATGCTACCTCCCTCGCCTGAGTCTGAAGACGTGCCTGCCTTCGTACGACTGCGCAGAAGCAAGCGCGTTCGAATTCATCCTAAACCCTTTCTTATTTTTTTTCACGAACTCTTCGTATGAAGTGCGTCATTCTCGACAACACCGCTTGGACAACACATTTCGTCGTTTTACAATCGATCTCCCGAGCCGCAGAAACTGCATCCGTCGCGTCTCGTCGAACGACGGAACGTCTTGTGCGTTGGACACATCCGACGTCGTCACTTCCCCCTTCATCCCTAGACGTTCGAGCGGTCGTTTGCGACGACACGTCGCGCGCGCCGTTACAAATTTTTTTCGCAGTGCCCTTACGGAGATACCCGTACAACGAATGCGGGAACGTCACATGCACCCATGCACGCGTCCGTCGATGCAGGTCACGCGATGCACGCGACGACGCACGCTCGTGATTCATGCACGTCGCCTGTCACATTTTTCCGCCGCGGAAACGACGACGCCCGCAGGTCGCGGGCGTCGTTCGTCACCAAATGGGGATAGATGCGCGGCGCGCGCGAATCAGAAGGTTTCCCAGTCGTCCGCGTCAGCGGTAGCGGCAGTCTGCGCCGGCGCAGCAGAGGCAGTAACGGGCTTGCGCACCGGCGCCGCGGCGGCCGCGCGCTTCGGCGGTGCATCGCGATCGTCGCGCGCCGCAGCCTGGACGGGCACGGCAACCGCGGCCGCGGGCGCGCGCGGCGCGTGACGCACCGCCACCGGAGCCGGAGCCGCCGCGCCCGGGCGCGCCGCGTCGTCGTCGAGCTGGAATACCGCTGCCGTTTCACGCAGGCGCCCGGCCTGTTCGTCGAGCGATTGCGCGGCAGCCGCGGCTTCCTCGACGAGCGCCGCATTCTGCTGCGTGACCTCGTCCATCTGCGCGACCGCGCGCGCCACCTGGTCGATCCCGCCGCTCTGCTCCTCGGACGCCGCTGCGATTTCGCCCATGATGTCCGTCACGCGCTGCACGGCACCGATCACGTCGCTCATCGTGCGCCCTGCTTCGTCGACCAGCGTGGAGCCCGACCGGATGCGCTCCACCGACGCGTCGATCAGCACCTTGATCTCCTTGGCCGCGGCCGACGAACGCTGGGCCAGGCTGCGCACCTCGCCCGCGACGACGGCGAAACCGCGGCCTTCCTCGCCTGCCCGGGCAGCTTCAACCGCCGCATTCAGCGCAAGAATGTTGGTCTGGAACGCGATTCCCTCGATGATCGCGATGATGTCCGCGATCTTCGCCGAGCTGTCGTTGATCTCGCCCATCGTGCCGACCACCTGGCCGACCACCGTATTGCCCTTGTTTGCAATCTCCGACGCATTCGCGGCCAGCGAACTGGCCTGGCGTGCATTGTCCGCGTTCTGTTTCACGGTGCCGGTCAGCTGTTCCATGCTCGACGCGGTTTCCTGCAGCGCCGCGGCCTGCTCCTCGGTGCGCGACGACAGGTCGATGTTGCCGGCCGCAATCTGGCGCGCCGCGGTCGCGATCGACTCGCTGCCGCCGCGCACGGTGCGCACCGTATCGACGAGCCCGCGCTGCATCTTGCCGAGGCCCGCGAGAAGCTGGCCCATCTCGTCATGCCGATCCACGACGATCGGCCGGCGCAGGTCGCCGGCGGCAATCGCGTCGAAATGCGCGAGCGCGTCGGCAATCGGGCGGCCGATCGCGCGGCTCAACGTCAGCCACGACACCACCGCGGCGACGAAGCCGGCCAACAGCGCGACGATCGCCAGCACGCGCACCGTGTCGTACACCGATTCCGCGTGATCGAAGCTGGTTTGCCCGTCAGTGAACTGGAAGTTGCGCAGCGCCTCGCTCGCCATCGCGAGGTCGTTGAAGCGCGCCTGGAGCTGCTTCGCGCCGTCGCCGATCCGGTCGGCCTGATTCGCGCCGATCACGCTCGCGAACGCATCGCACTCGCGCTGCAACGCCTGCCGCTTCGCGGCGAGGTCCTGGGCGAGCCGGTCTTCCTCCGAGCCGCGCGGCAACGCGAGGTACTTCTGCCACCAGGTGTCGGACTGCGCGCGCATCGCGCGGCTTCGCTCGATAGCCGCCGCCGCGTCCGGCGTGTTGATCAGGAGCGCCGCACGATCGAGCGCCAGGCGTTCGCGCGCGGCGTAGATCTCGGCCACCGAGACGTCGACCGCGCTGGGCATCAGGTTCGCGAAAATATCGCGCGTCGTATCGTTCGCGCGCGTCATGCCGTACACGCCGAGCCCGCCGACCACCCCCAGGAGCACCGCCAGAAACGCCATCGTGAAACCGATGCGCGCACGAATCGTCAGGTTTTTGAACACCATCATCCTTCCTGTGTTGCGTCGTGATGGACGGGCCAGGCCCGTCGCTTCGAAGCATTGCTTCACCTGATGCATTTACGACCATGCACAGCACAACTTGATGGTGTTTCCGTTATTTTTTCGAATTATTCGTCTGTTTATTACAAAATGCTGAACGAATACTGCACGCTTCGGCGTGTACCGGAAGCAAGTCGATGGGAACGCTCTCCGCTGCCGGCGAGCGTCGCAGATGCGCGGCCGGCCGTCGTTGGCGACGAACCGGCTGCGCTGCGCGATCAGGCCCTATTCGGCCAGCTCGGCAAGCGTGGGAATCGACGGTTGCGCCCCCGCTCGCGTGACCGACAGTGCCGCTGCGCGTTGCGCGAAGCGGATGGCCGTGTCGACGTCCGCGCCGGCCGCGAGCCGCGCGGAAAAGCCGCCGATGAAGGTATCGCCGGCGGCCGTCGTGTCGACGGCCCGTACGGCCGGCGCCGGATAATGCCGCGCCGCGCCATCGGCCGTCAGCGCAAGCACGCCGCGCGCGCCCAGCGTGACCAGCACGTTGCGCGCGCCGCCTGCCTGCAGCACGCGCGCGGCGGCTTCCGCCTCCGTCGGGTCGCGCACCGGCAGTGCGGTCAGCGCGGCCGCCTCGACCTCGTTCGGGATCAGGTAATCGACGAGCGGCAGCCAGCCGTCCGGCAGCGGTGCGACGGCCGGGGCCGGGTTGAGCACCACCGTGCGGCCGAGCCGACGCCCGGCCGACAGCGCCGCGAACACCGCGTCCGGCGGCGTCTCGAGCTGGCAGATCAGCACGTCGGCCGACGCCAGTGCGACCTCGTGCCGTGCGATCGTTTCGGTCGTGACCTCGCCGTTGCCGCCCGCGACGATCACGATCGCGTTCTGGCTCGCATCGTCGACGACGATCAGCGCAACGCCGGTCGATGCCGACGCGCCCGTCGCGAGCCCCGCGCAGTCGATCCCCTCGGCTTCGAGGCCCGCGCGCAGCGCCACGCGGCGGCGGGCGCGACGCGCGGCCGGCCGCGCCCCGAACCCCGCGCCGGGGGGCGCCTCGAGCTGGCGGACCGGCCCGGCGGCCGCCGCCGGGGCGCCCCCGAGCCGGCGGGTCGTTTCGGTGGTGCCCGCGCCGTCGCCGCCCGCGACCATCACGCCCGCGTTCTGGCTCGCGTCGGCGACGACGACCAGCGCAGCGCCGGTCGATGCGGCCGCGCTCGTCGGGAGCCCCGCGCAGTCGATCCCCTCGGCTTCGAGGCCCGCGCGCAGTGCCGCGCCGTGC
>NZ_JAAGPP010000113.1:0-31559 GCF_017104975.1 Burkholderia sp. Ac-20344 | reverse complement strand
CGCGCTGCGTGTCGCGAGCAAGCGGCTGCCGATTCTCGTGCTCGGCGAAACCGGTGCGGGGAAGGAAGTGTTCGCGCGCGCGATCCACGACGCCGGCGCGCGGCGCGCGCGGCCGTTCATCGCGGTCAACTGCGGCGCGCTGCCGGAAGCGCTGATCGAGAGCGAACTGTTCGGCTATGCGGCCGGCGCGTTCACCGGTGCACGCAAGCACGGCGCGCGCGGCAAGATCGCACTTGCCGACGGCGGCACGCTGTTCCTCGACGAAATCGGCGACATGCCGCTCGCGCTGCAGACGCGCCTGTTGCGCGTGCTCGCCGATGGCGAGGTCGTGCCGCTCGGCAGCGATACGCCCGTACGCGTCGATCTCGACGTGATCTGCGCGACGCACCGCGATCTCGCACGCATGGTGGCCGACGGCACGTTCCGCGAGGACCTGTACTACCGGCTGAGCGGCGCGACGTTCGAACTGCCGCCGCTGCGCGAACGCGCGGACGTGCGCGACGTGATTGCCGCCGTATTCACCGAGGAGGCGCAGGCGACCGGCCACGTGCTGACGCTCGATGCAACGCTTGCCGAACAGCTCGCCGCATACCCGTGGCCCGGCAACGTGCGGCAGTTGCGCAACGTGCTGCGCTATGCGTGCGCGGTGTGCGACGCCGCGCGCGTGACGCGGCACGACCTGCCGGCCGATATCGCCGCGCAGCTCGGCGGCGCATCGCCCGGCACGCTGCCTGACGACGAACGTGGCCGCATCGTCGCGGCGCTCACCGCGCATCGCTGGCGGCCCGACGCGGCCGCGCAGGCGCTCGGCATCTCGCGCGCGACGCTGTACCGGCGCATCGCGAAGCACCGGATCGTCGCGCCGCACCGCGCATGACGCGCGAGCGCGCTCCATCATGAGGCCTGCCCGGCCGCTTCGTTCGCCTCTCCTGCCTTGCCGGCCGCTTCGTCCCGCCGCGCGAACACCTCGTGCGCGGCGAACAGCGCGTTGAGCGCGGCCGGGAAACCCGCGTATACGGCCATCTGCATGAAGACCTCGACGATCTCGTCGCGCGTGCAGCCGACGTTCAGCGCGGCCTCGATATGTACCTTCAACTGCGGCTGCGCATTGCCGAGCGCGGCCAGCGCCGCGATCGTCGCGATTTCGCGCGCTTTCAGGTCGAGCTGCGGCCGGCTGTAGATGTCGCCGAAGCCGAACTCGACGATCAGCCGCCCGAAATCCGGCGCGATCGGCGCGAGGGCCGCGATCACGCGCTCGCCCACTTCACCGTCGATTTCCTTCAGTTTGTTCCAGCCGCGCGTATAGCGGTCTTCAACGAGTCGTTCCATTGTGTCCGTCCTGTTCCGATGGAGAGTGAGAAGGTTTTGCCCGTCGTGCCATTTCCCGCTCCTGTGCCTCATAGTTCACGATCTTGTCGCTGATCACGTCGAGGCTCGCCTGCAGCTCCGCGATATGCGCGCGCACCGCGTCGTGATGTGCGACCAGCAGGCTGCGCCGCGCACCGAAGGTCGACTCGCCTTGCGCGCGCAGTGCCGCGAATGCCTGCATCTGCACGATCGGCATGCCGGTCGCCTTCAGGCGCATCACGAACGCCAGCCAGTCAAGGTCGGCCGGTGCATACAGCCGGTGCCCGGCCGCAGTGCGCGAAATCGCGCGCAGCAGGCCGGCCTGCTCGTAGTACCGCAGCGTATGTGTCGACAGGCCGGTCATTTCGGCGACCTGGCCGATCGTCAGCGGGCCGGCGGAGGAAGATTGGGATACGGTTTTCGACATGGCAGGAACAAGGTTAGGAGTTAGAGTTCACTCTAAGTCAAGCCCTGTCGAACAGCCAGTGCGACGATCATCGGCCGCCCCCCGGCAACACCGTAAAGAATGGTCAAAATCGCCGCCCGGCGAGGGTTTCGGTCTTTACAGCGCCGCAAGCCTTCAGCAAGATTCGGTCAGCCTGTCTCAAAAAGGGCACGCATTTGTCCTATGCTTAACGGCGACGCCCGGCCAGGTTGCGCCCCGTCGTCCGTTGCAACAGCCATTCATCCGTCAGAACCAGGGAGCCCTTGCCATGCTGAAAAAGCTGCTGATGCTGTTCGTTGCGCTATCGCTGTCGCTCGCCGCAGGCCTTGCGGCGGCTGTCGAAGTCAACACGGCTGACCAGGCCGCGCTCGAAGCCGTGAAGGGTCTCGGGCCCGTGAAGTCGAAGGCCATCATCGACGAACGCACCAAGAACGGCCCGTACAAGGACGCGGACGATCTCGCGAACCGCGTGAAGGGCCTCGGCACGAAGTCGGTCGGGCATCTCGAGGAAAACGGCCTGACGATCGGCGGCTCGTCGACGCCGCCGAAGGGCGTGAAGCTGTCGAAGCCGGCCGCGACGACATCGGCGACCACGTCGGCAGGCACTGCGTCGACGTCCACGACCGCGACGGCCGGTACGACGGCCACGGCACCGGCACCGGCGGCCAGCGCACCGGATGCGGCGGCGAAGCCGGCCAAGGCCAAGCGCGCGTCGAAGAAGGAAAAGGCAGCCGCGGCAGCGGCGGCATCCGCCGATGCGGGTGCGAGCGCACCGGCCGCAGCGTCGTCGGCAAAAGCAACGAAGGGTTCGAAGAAGAAAAGCAAGAAGGACAAGGCAGCCTCCGCCGCCGCGGCGTCGGGCGCCTGATGTGCGCCGCGCGCGCGACGGCGTGCGCGCGGCATTCGTTCAACGGGCGCCCCGATCGTGGCGCCCTTATCGGTAAAGGTGAAGAACCATGGGTCTCCTCGACATCGTTGGCGGTCTGCTCGGCGGCCAGGCCGGCGGCAACTCGCAAAGCGCGCTGATCACGACCGCGCTCGAATTCATCAACAACCAGCCGGGTGGCCTGAATGGCCTGATCGAGAAGTTCAAGGCAGGCGGCGCCGGCGACATCATCGGCTCGTGGGTCGGTACCGGCCAGAACCAGCCGATCTCGCCGGACGCACTGCAGAACGTGCTCGGCTCGGACGCGATCGGTGCGCTCGCGAGCAAGTTCGGCGTCGATCCGTCGATGGCCTCGACCGTCCTCGCGCAAGTGCTGCCGCACGTCGTCAACCACGCGACGCCGGACGGCGCGGTGCCGGCCGACGGCCAGGCCCAGGTCGACCCGTCGAACTTGCTCGGCTCGCTGTCGCAGATCGCCGGCATGTTCGGCGGCAACAAGCAGGGCTGAAGCGCTGCGTCGTTGCGACGCTCCATAAGCAAACACCCCGCCGAGGCGGGGTGTTTGTTTTTGCGCGCCCGGCGCGAACCGGGCGTGCGGCCGATCACCGGCGATCAGTGCACGACGCGGTCGAACACGAACTTGCCGTCGTTGACGTCGACCGGGATCACGTCCTTCGGACCGAAGCGGCCCGCGAGGATCAGCTTCGCGACCGGGTTCTCGATCTCCTGCTGGATCGCGCGCTTCAGCGGCCGCGCGCCGAACAGCGGATCGTAGCCGACCTTGCCGATCTGTTCGAGCGCCGCTTCCGACACGTCGAGCGCCATGTCGAGCTTCGCGAGCCGGTCGTGCAGGCGGGCGAGCTGGATCTTCGCGATCGACTCGATGTTGCTGCGGTCGAGCGCATGGAACACGACGACGTCGTCGATCCGGTTCAGGAACTCGGGGCGGAAATGCTGCTTCACCTCGAGCCACACGGCGTCCTTGATCTCGTCCTGCGGCGCACCCGTCATCGCCTGGATCACCTGCGAGCCGAGGTTCGACGTCATCACGATCACCGTGTTCTTGAAGTCGACCGTGCGCCCCTGCCCGTCCGTCATGCGGCCGTCGTCGAGCACCTGCAGCAGCACGTTGAACACGTCCGGGTGCGCCTTCTCGATCTCGTCGAGCAGGATCACGCTGTACGGCTTGCGGCGCACGGCTTCCGTCAGGTAGCCGCCTTCCTCGTAGCCGACATAGCCCGGCGGCGCGCCGATCAGCCGCGCGACGCTGTGCTTCTCCATGAACTCGCTCATGTCGATGCGGATCAGGTGCTCTTCCGAATCGAACAGGAACGACGCCAGCGCCTTGCACAGCTCGGTCTTGCCGACACCCGTCGGGCCGAGGAACAGGAACGAGCCGTACGGACGGTTCGGATCGGCGAGACCGGCGCGCGAACGGCGGATCGCGTCGGCCACCGCGCTGATCGCCTCGTGCTGGCCGACCACGCGCTCATGCAGCTTTTCCTCGATGTGCAGCAGCTTCTCGCGTTCGCCCTGCATCATCCGCGACACCGGAATCCCGGTCGAACGCGACACGACTTCCGCGATTTCCTCGGCGCCGACCTGCGTGCGCAGCAGGCGCGGACGCGTCGGGTTGTGCTGCTCCTGCTCTTCGGCCTGCGTGACCTGCTTCAGTTGCGCCTCGAGCTGCGGCAGCTTGCCGTACTGCAGCTCGGCAACCTTCTCCAGCTTGCCGTCGCGCTGCAGCCGTGCGATGTCCGCACGCACCTTCTCGATCTCTTCCTTCAGCTGCGCACTGCCCTGCACCGCGGCCTTTTCGGCGGTCCAGATCTCCTCGAGGTCCGCGTATTCGCGGCCGAGGCGATCGATCTCTTCCTCGATCAGCTGCAGGCGCTTCTGCGATGCTTCGTCCTGCTCCTTCTTCACGGCTTCGCGCTCGATCTTCAGCTGGATCAGACGACGGTCGAGCTTGTCCATCTCTTCGGGCTTCGAATCGATTTCCATCTTGATCTTCGAAGCGGCTTCGTCGATCAGGTCGATGGCCTTGTCGGGCAGGAAGCGGTCGGTGATGTAGCGGTGCGACAGCTCGGCCGCGGCAACGATTGCCGGGTCGGTGATGTCGACGCCGTGGTGCAGTTCGTACTTCTCCTGCAGCCCGCGCAGGATCGCGATCGTCGCCTCGACGCTCGGCTCGTCGACGAGCACCTTCTGGAAGCGGCGCTCGAGTGCTGCATCCTTCTCGATGTACTTGCGGTATTCGTCGAGCGTGGTCGCGCCGATGCAGTGCAGCTCGCCGCGCGACAGCGCCGGCTTCAGCATGTTGCCCGCATCCATCGCACCTTCGGCCTTGCCCGCGCCGACCATCGTGTGGATTTCGTCGATGAAGACGATCGTCTGGCCTTCGTCCTTCGCGATGTCGTTGAGCACCGCCTTCAGGCGCTCCTCGAATTCACCGCGATACTTCGCGCCCGCGAGCAGCGCGGCCATGTCGAGCGACAGCACGCGCTTGCCCTTCAGCGTCTCGGGCACTTCGCCGTTGACGATCCGCTGCGCGAGCCCTTCGACGATCGCCGTCTTGCCGACGCCCGGTTCGCCGATCAGCACCGGGTTGTTCTTGGTGCGGCGCTGCAGGATCTGGATCGAACGGCGGATTTCGTCGTCGCGGCCGATCACCGGATCGAGCTTGCCCGCACGGGCACGCTCGGTCAGGTCGACCGTGTATTTCTTCAGTGCCTCGCGCTGGCTTTCGGCGTCCTGGCTGTGCACCTGCGAGCCGCCGCGCACCGCGGCGATCGCGGCTTCCAGCGCCTTGCGCGTGAGGCCGTGCTGGCGCGCGAGCTTGCCGGCATCGCCCTTGTCGTCGGACGCGGCGAGCAGGAACATCTCGCTCGCGATGAACGTGTCGTTGAGCTTCTGCGCTTCCTTGTCGGCCTGGTTCAGCAGCCCGGCCAGTTCCCGGCCGATCTGGATGTCGCCACCCGTGCCCGTCACTTGCGGCAGACGCGAGATGGCCTCGTTCAGCGCGCCTTGCAGCGCCTGCACGTGAACGCCTGCGCGCGACATCAGCGAGCGGGCGGAACCGTCCTGCTGCGCGACCAGCGCCGCGAGAACGTGAACGGGTTCGATGTATTGATTGTCGCGGCCTGCCGCGAGGCTTTGCGCGTCCGCGAGTGCTTCCTGGAACTTGGTGGTGAGCTTGTCGATTCTCATTTTGTCGAGACCTCCAATTTTCGATTAACACCAAGATGAGGATGGTTATGCGGCTTTCAAGCGAAATTCGGGTTGATTCAGCGCAAAAAATGCGGGATATCCTCGAAGCGGCCCGGAGCTGGGCTGCTACCGGATCGCGGGGCGCGGCGAGCGCGTGTCAGCCGGCCGTCGACGGCCGCTCGACGGTTGCAGGCGCGTCGTCCGTCGACGGTGCGGCACGCACGAGCACGACCGGACGGATGCCGAGCAACGCCGCGAGCGGCGAAGCCGGTTCGACCAGCTCGCCGAGCGTGTGACGGTCGAGTTCGGCGAAGAACGCATCGCGCGCGGCCGCCAGCACGCCCTTCAGGCGGCACTGCGGCTCGATCACGCAGCCGCGCGACTCGCCGTCGGCCGCAAAGCAGCCGACCAGCGCGAAATCGCTCTCGGTCGCGCGTACGACCTGGCCGACGGTCAGCTGCAGCGATTCGGGAAACAGCCGCAGCCCGCCGTTGCGGCCGCGAACGGTGTCGACCCATCCCAGCTCGCCGAGCTGCTGCACGACTTTCATCAGATGGTTCTTCGAGATTCCGTAGGCGTCCGAGATCTCCTGGATCGTCGCGAGTCCATCGCCGCGCACGGCAAGGTACAGCATCACGCGCAGCGAATAGTCGGTGTAGTCGGTGAGTCTCATGGGCGAATACGGAAAAGATCGATCGTGCCCCGATCACGTGGGCCGGGCCGATCGGGATGCGCACGAGGCCGGTTGACGGCCCTGCTCCGCGACCCCGGGTTGCCGGGATGGCGCGCGCGCAATAAGATGCGTGACACTTGCACGTTTTTCAGGGGGTGTTGGACGCTATTTTGCGTCAAAATCCGGCCGGCGTCCTGCGCGATGCCCGCGCCGCCGCCCTGTCGTTGCCTATTTATCCCGGCCCTTTTGCCATGACCGCCCTGCCCGCCTCGCCCGATACCGTACCGGCCCGCCCTCGCGACACCGAGCCATCCGAAGAGAACATCCGCGATCTCGTCTACGCGTTCTACGACCGCGTGCGCGCCGATCCGCTGCTCGGGCCCGTGTTCGACGCGAAGCTGGCCGGCCGCTGGGACGATCACCTGCCGAAGATGGTCACGTTCTGGTCGAGCCTCGTGCTCGGCACCAAGGGCTATCGCGGCAACGTGCAGCAGGCGCACCAGCCGCTCGACGGGATCGAGCCGGCCCATTTCAGCCGCTGGCTGTCGCTGTTCCTGAAAACCGTCGAGACGCGCTACGCGCCGCCCGCGGCGATCCGCTTCATGGAGCCCGCGCTGCGGATCGCGCAGAGCCTGCAGTTGAGCCGGTTCGGCTGGGACTACTCGATTCCGCCCGAGCAGCAGGCGCTGCTCGACGCGATCGCGCCGCGCCGTCGCGACGCGGGTGACGACCCTCACGCGTTGCCGTCGCGTACCCGCGGCGAGCCGTTTCCGACGAAGATCATCGGGCGCAGCAGCGATCCGGACGTGTAACGGATAGCCGTCAGGCGCGACGTTTGCGCGCACGCGGCACATCGCCGCATCACGCGGACGCCGCACTCAACGCCGCGTATTGCCCGATTCGATCCCCCAGCGCGCGAGCGCGGCATCGTCGGTGCTGCGCGCGTCGACCCAGCGCTCGCCATCCGGCGTCGTTTCCTTCTTCCAGAACGGCGCTTCGGTCTTCAGGTAGTCCATCACGAACTCGCATGACGCGAACGCATCGCCGCGGTGCGACGCAACCGTTGCGACCATCACGATCTGGTCGAGCGGCAAAAGCCTGCCGACGCGATGCACGATCGCGACGTCGATGCCGGGCCAGCGCCGGCCGGCCTCGGCGGCGATCTTCTCGAGCGCCTTCTCGGTCATCCCCGGATAGTGCTCGAGCTCCATCGCGGCAACCGAATCGCCTTCGTTCAGATCGCGCACGGTGCCGACGAAGCACGCGACCGCGCCGATCTTCGGGTTGCGTGCGCGCAGTGCCGCGACTTCGGCGTTCAGATCGAAGTCGCCGGTCTGGATTCGTACCGTTGCCATCGCCGTTGCCTCAACCGCCCGTCACCGGCGGAAAGAACGCGACTTCGCAGCCCTCGGTGAGCCGCGTGTCGGGATCGGTCATCTCGTGATTGCACGCCATGCGCAGTGCGCGCCCTTCCGCGAGCGTCTCGGCCCACGCACCGCCGCGCACGCGCAGCCACGCGCGCACGTCGCCCACGGTCGTGACGCTGTCCGGCACATCGGCCTGCTCGTCGGCGACGCCCAGTGCCTCGCGTACGCTTGCAAAAAATTTCAGCTGAATCTTCATGGTTCGGGAAGCCGTCGCGTTACGACAGCAGTTCGGAAAACGGAATGAAGCGCACGGTCTCGCCGGCGCTGATCGCGTGCTGCGGCGGATTGTCGATCAGGCCATCGCCCCACACCGTCGAAGTCAGCACCGCCGAGCTCTGGTTCGGGAACAGGTCGAGGCCGCCGGCCGCGTTCACGCGCGCACGCAGGAATTCGTTGCGCCGGTCGCCCTTGCCTTGCGAAAAGTCGGCGCGCAGCGACAGCGCACGCGGCGCGACGTCGCGCACGCCGGACAGGCGCAGCAGGAACGGCCGCACGAACAGCAGGAACGTGACGAAGCTCGACACCGGGTTGCCGGGCAGCCCGATGAAGTGCGCATCGGGACGATCGTCGCCACGGCGCACCGCGCCGTAGGCCAGCGGCTTGCCGGGCTTCATCGCGATCTGCCACAGCGCGAGCCGCCCTTCGGCCTCGACGGCCGGCTTCACGTGATCCTCGTCGCCGACCGACACGCCGCCGCTCGTCAGGATCACGTCGTGATCGCGCGCGGCCGCGCGCAGCGTGTCGCGCGTCGCGGCGAGCGAATCGGGCACGATGCCGTAGTCGGTCACGTGGCAGCCGAGCCGTTCCAGCAGGCCGCGCAGCGTGAAGCGGTTCGAGTTGTAGATCGCGCCGGGCTTCAGCGGCTCGCCGGGCATCGTCAATTCGTCGCCGGTGAAGAACACCGCGACGCGAATCCGCCGCGCGACCGGCAATTGCGCGCAGCCGACCGACGCGGCCAGGCCGAGCGCCTGCGGCGTGAGCCGCGTGCCGGCCGGCAGGATCACCGAGCCCTCCCGGATATCCGCGCCCTGCGCGGTAATCCATTCACCGGCCTTCGGCGTATGCAGGATCTCGACCGCATCGCCGTCGGCCGACGTCTGCTCCTGCATCACGACGGCGTCGGCGCCGGGCGGCACCGTCGCGCCGGTGAAGATCCGCGCGGCCGTGCCGGCTGCGAGCGGCACGGCAGGATGACCGGCCGGAATGCGCTGCGACACCGGCAAGCGCCGCTCGCCGTGCAGCAGGTCGGCGACGCGCACCGCATAACCGTCCATCGCGCTCGTATGCATCGGCGGCACGTCGAGCGGCGAGCTCACGTCGGCCGCCAGCACGCGGCCGAGCGCGTCGAGCGTGGCGACGGTTTCGACGCCGGGCAACGGCTTCGCGGCATCGAGCAGCGCGGCAAGTGCCTCGGCAGTCGACAGCATCGGCGCGCGCGGCGCCGCGGGATTCGGGTTCGACATCGATGGAATCGGGGATCGTTGGATTCAATACGTCATTGTAGCGACGCCGTCGCGCGGGCGTGCGATATGGCAGACATGCGGAAACTGTGATTCGCGCGAACGCGCGGGTCTGGCACTTGTTTCGCGCGCGGTGCGGCGGCAGCCGCGCGGCGGGCTGCCGAACGCGTGCGCAACGCGGCACCGCCAAACGAAACGGCCGGAACCCCGATCCGTTCGACGAATCGGCATTCCGGCCGTCCTGCGCAGCCGGGCTCGCGGCCCGGCCTGCGTCACACGCCCGTATGGGCGGCGATGAAGTCCTTCACCTGCTGCGCGTCGGCCTTCACGACCTCGAAACGCTGCGGCAACGCCTCGAGCCCGTCGAATGCGGCCGGACGCTCGGCTTCGCGATCGAGTGCTTCACGGATCGTCTCGCCGAACTTGATCGGCTGCGCCGTCTCGAGCACGACCATCGGCACGCCGGCATCCAGATGCTCGCGCGCGACCTTCACGCCGTCGGCCGTGTGCGTATCGATCATCGTGTCGTAGCGCGAGAACACGTCGCGGATCGTCGCGATGCGGTCCGTGTGGCTGCTGCGGCCCGACACGAAACCGAACTCGGCGACGCGCGCGAAATCGCCGCTCGCCGCGAGATCGAACCCGCCCTTCTCCTCGACGTCGCGGAACAGCTGCATCACGCGCGCCGGATCGCGGCCGAGCAGGTCGAACACGAAGCGCTCGAAGTTCGACGCCTTCGAGATATCCATGCTCGGGCTGCTCGTGTGATACGTGTTCTCCGCGCTGCGCACGCGATACGCGCCCGTGCGGAAGAACTCGTCGAGCACGTCGTTCTCGTTGGTCGCGACCACGAGTTTCGCGATCGGCAGGCCCATCATCCGCGCGATGTGGCCCGCGCACACGTTGCCGAAGTTGCCCGACGGCACCGTGAACGACACGCGCTCGTCGTTGGATTGCGTGGCCGCGAAATAGCCCTTGAAGTAGTACACGACCTGCGCGACGACACGCGCCCAGTTGATCGAGTTGACCGTGCCGATCTTCTGCCGCGCCTTGAACGCGTGATCGTTCGAAACGGCCTTCACGATGTCCTGGCAGTCGTCGAACACGCCTTCGACCGCGAGGTTGAAGATGTTCGGATCCTGCAGGCTGAACATCTGGGCCGTCTGGAACGCACTCATCTTCTTGTGCGGCGACAGCATGAACACGCGCACGCCGGCCTTGCCGCGCATCGCGTATTCGGCCGCGCTGCCGGTGTCGCCGGACGTCGCGCCGAGAATGTTCAGCGTCTGCCCGTGCTTCGCGAGCGTGTACTCGAACAGGTTGCCGAGCAACTGCATCGCCATGTCCTTGAACGCGAGCGTCGGGCCATTCGACAGTTCGAGCAGCGAGATCGGCGCGCCGTTTTCGGTACCGAGCGTCTTCAGCGGTGTGATGTCGGACGCGTTCTCGCCGTGCCGCGTGTTGCGGTACACGTCGGCCGTGTACGTGCGGCGCGTAATCGCGCGCAGGTCGTCGGCCGGCACGTCGTCGCAGAACTTCGACAGGATCTCGAATGCGAGATCCGCGTACGACAGCGTGCGCCAGCGCGCGAGCTCGTCGGCGGACACCGTCGGATACTCGGCCGGCAGGTAGAGCCCGCCGTCCTTCGCGAGGCCGCCGAGCAGGATGTCGGAGAACGTGTGGCGCTCGCCGATGCCGGCGCCGCGCGTGGAGATGTAGTTCATGTCGTCCTCAGCTCAGTTCAGCGCTTCCATGCGCAGCTTCGTCACCTTCGATACCACCGTCGCGAGGCTCTCGATCTGCGCGATCGCCGCATTCACGTTCTTCTCGAGCGTGACGTGCGTGATCAGGATGATGTCGGTTTCGCCGTTCGCGTCGTCGACCTGCTCCGATTCCTTCTGCAGCAGCGCGTCGATCGAGATGCCCGAGGCGGCGAGAATGCGCGTGATGTCGGCCAGCACGCCCGTCTGGTCGGCGACGCGCAGGCGCAGGTAGTAGCCGCTCGTCACTTCTTCGATCGGCAGGATCGGCGTGTTCGACAGGCTGTCGGGCTGGAACGCGAGATGCGGCACGCGATGCTCGGGGTCCGCCGTGTGCAGGCGCGTGACGTCGACGAGATCCGCGACCACGGCCGATGCGGTCGGCTCCGCGCCCGCGCCCTTGCCGTAGTACAGCGTCGTGCCGACCGCGTCGCCGTGCACGACGACCGCGTTCATCGCGCCCTCGACGTTCGCGAGCAGGCGCTTCTCCGGGATCAGCGTCGGGTGCACGCGCAGCTCGATGCCGTTCTCGGCGCGGCGCGTGATGCCCAGCAGCTTGATCCGGTAGCCGAGCTCTTCCGCGTAGCGGATGTCGGTCGCGTCGAGCTTGCTGATGCCCTCGACGTACGCGCGGTCGAACTGCACCGGCACGCCGAACGCGATCGCGCTCATGATCGTGGCCTTGTGCGCGGCGTCGACGCCTTCGATGTCGAAGGTCGGATCGGCTTCCGCGTAGCCGAGCTCCTGCGCAGCCTTCAGCGCGGTCGCGAAGTCGAGCCCGCGATCGCGCATTTCCGACAGGATGTAGTTGGTCGTGCCGTTGATGATGCCCGCGATGTACTGGATGCGGTTCGCGGTCAGGCCTTCGCGCAGCGCCTTGATGATCGGGATGCCGCCGGCGACGGCCGCCTCGAACGCGACCATCACGCCCTTCGCGCGCGCGGCCTCGAAGATCTCGGTGCCGTGCACCGCGAGCAGCGCCTTGTTGGCCGTCACGACATGCTTGCCGTTCGAGATCGCGCGCAGCACGAGTTCGCGCGCGATGCCCGTACCGCCGATCATCTCGGCGATGATCGCGATCGACGGGTCGTCGACGACCGCGTTGAAATCGTCGGTGATCTGCGCGGCGCCGGCGTCGCCGCCGAGCGCAGCCAGCGCCTTGGCCGGGTTGCGCACCGCAATGCGCGTCACCTCGATGCCGCGCCCCGCGCGTCGCTTGATTTCTTCCTGGTTGCGGCCCAGCACCGTGAAGGTGCCGCTGCCCACCGTGCCGAAGCCCAACAGGCCAACTTTGATCGGTTCCATGCTGCGTGTGATCGTATGAGTAAGAAGTAGTGAGTTCCGTGTGGCCCTGCCGCTCAGGCCGAATGGCGCTTGCGGTAGCCGTCGAGGAAGCGTGCGATCCGGTTGATCGAATCGGTCAGGTCGTCGAGGTTCGGCAGGAAGACCACGCGGAAGTGATCCGGCGTCGTCCAGTTGAAGCCCGTGCCCTGCACGAGCAGCACGCGCTCCTCGAGCAACAGGTCGAGAATGAACTGCTGGTCGTTCCGGATCGGATAAAGCTTCGGGTCGAGGCGCGGGAACATGTACAGCGCCGCCTGCGGCTTCACGCAGGTCACGCCCGGAATCGACGTGAGCATGTCGTACGCGAGCTCGCGCTGCTTGTACAGGCGCCCGCTCGGCACGATCAGCTCGTTGATGCTCTGGTAGCCGCCGAGCGCCGTCTGGATCGCGAACTGCCCGGGCACGTTCGCGCACAGGCGCATCGACGACAGGATGCCGAGCCCCTCGAGATAATCGTTCGCGCGCCGGCGGTTGTCGCCGCCGAGGCCCGACACGGCCATCCAGCCCGCGCGGTAGCCGCACGAGCGATAGCTCTTCGACAGGCTGTTGAACGTGACGGTGATCACGTCCTCCGACAGCGAACCCAGTGCCGTGTGCTCGAGGCCGTCGTAGACGATCTTGTCGTACACCTCGTCGGCAAACACGATCAGCCCGTGCTGGCGCGCGATCTCGAGCAGTTCGAGCAGCAATTCGTCCGAATAAAGCGCGCCCGTCGGGTTGTTCGGGTTGATCACGACGATCGCCTTCGTGTTCGGCGTGATCTTGCGGCGGATGTCGTCGAGATCGGGCATCCACGCGTTCTGCTCGTCGCAGATGTAATGCACCGGCGTGCCACCCGACAGGCTGACCGCCGCCGTCCACAGCGGGTAGTCGGGCGCGGGCAGCAGCACTTCGTCGCCGTCGTTCAGCAGCGCCTGGGTCGCCATCACGATCAGCTCGGATGCGCCGTTGCCGATGTAGATGTCGTCGAGGCCGACGCCCACGACGCCCTTTTCCTGCGTGTAGTGCATCACGGCCTTGCGCGCCGAGAACACGCCCTTCGAATCCGAATAGCCCGACGACGTCGGCAGGTTGCGGATCATGTCCTGGATGATCTCGTCCGGCGCATCGAAACCGAACGGCGCGAGGTTGCCGATGTTCAGCTTGATGATGCGGTGGCCTTCTTCCTCGAGGCGCTTTGCGTGCTCGAGCACCGGGCCACGGATGTCGTAGCAGACGTTGAGCAGCTTGTTCGACTTCTGAATCGGTTTCACGACGACACGGTTCCTGGGTTGGCCTTGCGGCCGGGGGGACGGGATCAAAACTGGAAAGCGGCCGGTCTGTGCGCGCTGTCTAGACTGGGAAAAAGCGGGCGGTCGGGCGCGGCTTGTGGCGACGCGCGACGCAAGTGGCGCCCGGGGGCGACCAAAAAGTTATAATTTAGCGGATTTTGGCCGACTTTCGCAATGCACCATAGCCGCGCCGGGCCCGCGCCGTCAGGCGTCCCGCGTGCACGGGCAAGCGAAACCGGCCATCCGGGCCCGTGTGGCCCTGCAACACATTCCCCTACGGAACCGCGGAATACCGATTTGAAACTGCACCAGGACGCGAGCGGCGCGCTCAACACCGTCACCGGCTACGGCCCCGATTATGTCGACGTCAATCTCGAACGCCATGAAACGAGCGTCATCGTACTGCCCGGCGCGCCGGTCCAGGCGTGGCCCGTGTCGTCGTTCGACGCGCTCGCGCCCGAGCATTTCGCGATGCTGCTCGACCCGACGCCCGAACTCGTGATCTTCGGCAGCGGCGCGCGGCTGCGCTTCCCGCACCCGCGGCTCGTCGCGGCGCTCACGGCCAAGCGGATCGGCGTCGAGACGATGGATTTCCAGGCCGCCTGCCGCACCTACAACATCCTGATGGCCGAGGGCCGCAAAGTCGCCGCCGCGCTCTTAATTGAACGTTAATCCCCGATGCGGTAAAACTCGGGCCGGCGCAGCGGGTCGATCCCCCGGATCGGCCCGGCCAGGCCGCCCGCCCCCGGCGCAACCCGCCGGCGGCCCGTCACAATAACCAACAGGCTGAAAATCCATGAACGATACGCCGTCGAGGCTACCGCTCAATCGCATCACGCTCGTCCTCCTCGTCGTCGCACTCGCGATCGTCTGGTTCGCGCCGCTCGGGCTGCGCCACCTGATCCCGAGCGACGAAGGCCGCTACGCGGAAATGGCGCGCGAGATGTTCGTCACCGGCGACTGGATCACGCCGCGCTACAACGGCTACAAGTATTTCGAGAAGCCGCCGCTGCAGACCTGGCTGAATGCGCTCACGTTCGCGTGGTTCGGCATCGGCGAATGGCAGGCGCGCCTCTACACGGCCGTCGCGAGCTTCGCCGGCGTGCTGCTGGTCGGCTACACCGGCGCGCGCCTGTTCAACCCGCTGTCGGGCTTCCTCGCCGCCGTCGTGCTCGCGTCGTCGCCGTACTGGAACCTGATGGGCCACTTCAACGCGCTCGACATGGGGCTCGCGTTCTGGATGGCGCTGTCGCTGTGCTCGCTGCTGCTCGCGCAGCGGCCCGGGCTGCGCCCGGCCGCGGCGCGCGGCTGGATGTGGGCGTGCTGGGCAGCGATGGCGTTCGCGGTACTGTCGAAGGGCCTCGTCGGCCTGATCCTGCCCGGCGCCGTGCTCGTGCTCTATACGCTGATCGCGCGCGACTGGGCGCTGTGGAAGCGCCTGTACCTGGTGAGCGGCCTCGTGATCTTCTTCGCGATCGTCACGCCGTGGTTCGTGCTCGTCCAGCAGCGCAATCCCGAGTTCTTCAACTTCTTCTTCGTCGTCCAGCAGTTCCGCCGGTACCTGACCCCGGAACAGAACCGCCCGGGCCCGCTCTATTACTTCGTGCCCGTGCTGCTGGTCGGCTTCCTGCCGTGGCTGTCGGTCGCGTGGCAGAGCCTCCGCCATGCGCTGCGGATGCCGCGCCAGCCGAACGGCTTCTCGCCGATGCTCGTGCTGCTGATCTGGAGCGCATTCATCTTCCTGTTCTTCAGCGCGTCGCATTCGAAGCTGATCTCGTACGTGCTGCCGGTCGCGCCGGCGCTTGCGCTGATCATCGGCGCGTACCTGCCGCTGATGAGCGCCGACCGGTTCCGCCGCCACCTGCTCGGCTACCTCGTGTTCTTCGTCGCCGCGGCGTTCGGGATCATCGCCCTCGCGTACCAGGGCGATGCCCGCACGCCGAACGCGCTGTACCGCGCGTTCCAGATGTGGCTGTACGCGGGCCTCGCGATCGCGGCCGCACTGACGCTCGCGGCCGCGTGGCTGAACCGCCGCGCGAGCGTGGCCGCCGCGCTCGCCGCGTTCGGCGCCGCCTGGCTCGCATTCGGCACGATCGGCGGCACCGGCCACGACGAGTTCGGCCGCTACAGCTCGGGCGCGCTGCTCGCGCCGGCGGTGCGCGCCGAACTGGCGAAGCTGCCGCCCGACACGCCGTTCTACTCGATCGAAATGCTCGATCACACGTTCCCGTTCTATATGGGCCACACGACGATCATGGTCCAGCGCCAGGACGAGCTCGCATTCGGGATCTCGGTCGAGCCGAACAAATGGATTCCGACCGTCGACGAGTGGATCACGCGCTGGAAACAGGAAACCCATGCGCTCGCGATCATGCCGCCCGGCCAGTACGACACCCTGGTCAAGCAAGGCGTGCCGATGCGCGTGATCGCGCGCGACAACCGCCGCGTGATCGTCGAGAAACCGCAATCGTAAGGACGCCCGCTGCATGAATCCCGTTTCGTTCGTCTGCATCATCACCGGCGTGATGCTCAACGCCTGTGCGCAACTTCTGCTGAAAGCCGGCGTCAACGCCGTTGGACACTTCGAATTCAGCCGTGCGAACATCATCCCGGTCGGCCTGAAGATCGCGACCCAATTGCCGATCATCGGCGGCCTCGGCTGCTACGTGCTGAGCGTCGTGGTCTGGATCCTCGGGCTGTCGCGGGTCGACGTGTCGATCGCATACCCGATGCTGTCGCTCGGCTACGTCGTCAACGCGTTCGCGGCCTGGTACCTGTTCGGCGAAGTGCTGTCGGTCCAGCGGCTCGTCGGCATCGGCATCATCCTGATCGGCGTGCTGGTGCTCGCGCGAAGCTGAGCACGCCCCGCCGCGTTAAGCGTCCGCCTACAAAAAATCACGGTGCGATTGCGCCAACCGGTGTTTAATGCCGGTTTCGGCCGGGATCGCCCGACCCTTTTATTACACGCCATTACAGGCCAAAGCGTACATGAGCCAGACTACCGCTCCGTTTCTGCCGTTCACCCGCCCCGAGATCGATGAGGAAACCATCCAGGGCGTCGTCGAAGTGCTGCGTTCGGGCTGGATCACCACCGGCCCGCAGAGCCAGAAATTCGAAGCGGCGCTGTCCGAATACTGCGGCGGCCGTCCGGTACGCGCGTTCAACTCGGGCACCTGCACGCTCGAGATCGGCCTGCGCATCGCGGGCGTCGGCGCCGGCGACGAGGTGATCACGACGCCGGCGTCGTGGGTCTCGACCAGCAACGTGATCCTCGAGACGGGCGCGACGCCGGTGTTCGTGGACATCGACCCCGTCACGCGCAACATCGACCTCGACAAGCTCGAGCAGGCGATCACGCCGCGCACGAAGGCGATCATCCCCGTGTTCCTGTCCGGCCTGCCGGTCGACATGGACCGCCTGTACGCGATCGCGCGCGCGCACAAGCTGCGCGTGATCGAGGATGCGGCGCAAGCGTTCGGCTCGACGTGGAACGGCAAGCGCATCGGCGCGATCGGCGACATCGTGTCGTTCAGCTTCCACGCGAACAAGAACCTGACGACGATCGAAGGCGGCGCACTTGTGCTGAACAACGAGGAAGAAGCGACGCTCGCGCAGAAGTACCGGCTGCAGGGCATCACGCGCACCGGCTTCGACGGGATGGACTGCGACGTGCTCGGCGGCAAGTACAACCTGACCGACGTCGCCGCGCGCGTCGGCCTCGGCCAGCTGCCGCACCTCGAACGCTTCACCGCGCAGCGCCGCGCGCTCGCGCGCGCGTATTTCGCCGCCTTCGACGGCAGCGCGGCCGTGAAGCTCGGCGTCGGCCTGCCCATCGCCGAATTCGAGAACGGCAACTGGCACATGTTCCTGATCACGCTGCCGCTTGAGCGGCTGACGATCTCGCGCGCCGAGTTCATGGCGCAGATGAAGGAACGCGGCATCGGCACGGGCATCCACTACCCGGCGATCCATCTTTTCACGCTGTACCGTGCGCGCGGCTTCAAGGAGGGCATGTTCCCCCACGCCGAACGGTACGGCGCGTCGACCGTCACGCTGCCGCTCTTCACGCAGATGACGGAAAGCGACGTGCGTCGCGTGGTCGACGCCATCAACCAGATTTGCGAACAATACGGAAAATAAGCGTACATGAGTCACCTTGAAGCACGCGCCGGGCATCCGGTCGCCGGGCACCTGGACGCCGGCCGGCCCGAAGTATCGGTCATCATCCCCGTGTACAACGAGGAAGACGGCCTCGCCGCGCTGTTCGCGCGGCTGTATCCGGCGCTCGACGCACTCGACACGTCATACGAAGTGATCCTGATCAACGACGGCAGCCGCGACCGCTCGGCCGCGATGCTCGCCGATCAGTTCCACGTACGCCCCGACACGACGCGCATCGTGCTGCTCAACGGCAACTACGGCCAGCACATGGCGATCCTCGCCGGCTTCGCGCAATCGCGCGGCGACATCGTCATCACGCTCGACGCCGACCTGCAGAACCCGCCCGAGGAAATCGGCAAGCTGATCGCGAAGATGCGCGAGGGCTACGACTACGTCGGCTCGATCCGAAAGCAGCGCCAGGACAGCCTGTGGCGGCGCAAGGCGTCGCAGATGATGAACCGGCTGCGCGAGCGCATCACGCGCATCAAGATGACCGACCAGGGCTGCATGCTGCGCGCGTACAGCCGCCGCATCATCGACACGATCAACGTGTGCGGCGAAGTCAACACGTTCATCCCTGCACTCGCGTACACGTTCGCGCAGAATCCGACCGAGATCGAGGTCGCGCACGAGGAGCGCTTCGCCGGCGAGTCGAAGTACTCGCTGTACAGCCTGATCCGGCTGAACTTCGACCTCGTGACGGGCTTCTCGGTCGTGCCGCTGCAGTGGCTGTCGTTCATCGGCGTGATCCTGTCGATCGGCTCCGCCGCGCTGTTCGTGCTGCTGCTCGTGCGACGCTTCATCGTCGGCGCGGAAGTGCAAGGCGTGTTCACGCTGTTCGCGATCACGTTCTTCCTGCTCGGCGTGATCATCTTCGCGCTCGGCCTGCTCGGCGAATACGTCGGCCGCATCTACCAGCAGGTGCGCGCACGGCCGCGCTACCTGATCCAGGCCGTGCTCGAGCAGCACGACGGCGTGCCGGCGGTGCCGGCCGGCGCGAACCGCCCGGGGGCCGCCCAATGAAGCCGCGCGCAGTCGTCTTCGCGTATCACAACGTCGGCGTGCGGTGCCTGCAGGTGCTGCTCGCGCGCGGCGTCGACGTCGCGCTCGTCGTCACGCACGAGGACAACCCGAACGAGAACATCTGGTTCGGCAGCGTCGCGGCCGTCGCGGCCGAGCACGGCATTCCGGTCGTCACGCCGGCCGATCCCGCCGATCCGGCGCTGCGCCGCGCGGTATCCGACGCGCAGCCGGACTTCATCTTCTCGTTCTACTACCGGCACATGCTGCCGGTCGACCTGCTCGCGATCGCGCCGCGCGGCGCGTACAACATGCACGGTTCGCTGCTGCCGAAATACCGGGGTCGGGTACCGACCAACTGGGCGGTGCTGAATGGCGAAACCGAAACCGGCGCGACGCTGCACGAAATGGCCGCCAAGCCCGACGCGGGCGCGATCATCGGCCAGACCGCGGTGCCGATCCTGCCGGACGACACGGCCACGCAGGTGTTCGACAAGGTCACGGTGGCCGCCGAGCAGACGCTCTGGCGCGTGCTGCCCGCGCTGCTCGCGGGCGAGGCGCCGCACCTGCCGAACGATCTCGCCACCGGCAGCTACTACGGCGGTCGCAAGCCCGAGGACGGCCGCGTCGACTGGTCGAAGCCGGCCGCGCAGGTCTACAACCTGGTGCGCGCGGTCGCGCCCCCGTATCCGGGCGCGTTCACGGACGTCGACGGCACGCGTTTCGTGATCGCGCGCGCGCGCCTCGCGGCGCCCGGCAGCGCGGCAGCGGCCGCCGCGGCAGATTTGCCGCCCGGCCTGCACGTAAGCGATAATGCGCTATTCGGCGTCTGCGGCGACAGCCGTGCCCTATCCATTCTCGAGCTGTGGCAGCAGCGCGACGGCAGCGAAACCG
Source organism: Burkholderia sp. Ac-20344 (assembly GCF_017104975.1). Taxonomy (NCBI): domain Bacteria; kingdom Pseudomonadati; phylum Pseudomonadota; class Betaproteobacteria; order Burkholderiales; family Burkholderiaceae; genus Burkholderia; species Burkholderia sp. Ac-20344. The sequence goes on along the minus strand of NZ_JAAGPP010000113.1, from coordinate 11,661 downwards.
TCGTGACGCCCGCGGAATTCGCGCAGTTCATTCATTCTTCCCGTCATTCATGAAAGCAAAAAAAGTCCTGATCCTGGGTGTGAACGGCTTCATCGGCCATCACCTGTCGAAGCGCATTCTTGAAACCACCGATTGGGAAGTGTTCGGCATGGACATGCAGACCGATCGGCTGGGCGACCTCGTCAACCACGAGCGGATGCATTTCTTCGAAGGCGACATCACGATCAACAAGGAGTGGGTCGAGTATCACGTGAAGAAGTGCGACGTGATCCTGCCGCTCGTCGCGATCGCGACGCCCGCCACCTACGTCCAGCAGCCGCTGCGCGTGTTCGAGCTCGACTTCGAGGCGAACCTGCCGATCGTGCGTTCGGCCGTCAAGTACGGCAAGCACCTCGTGTTCCCGTCGACCTCCGAGGTCTACGGCATGTGCTCGGACGAGCAGTTCGACCCGGATGCATCGGCCCTCACCTACGGCCCGATCAACAAGCCGCGCTGGATCTACGCATGCTCGAAGCAGCTGATGGACCGCGTGATCTGGGGTTACGGGATGGAAGGCCTGAACTTCACGCTGTTCCGTCCGTTCAACTGGATCGGCCCGGGCCTCGACTCGATCTACACGCCGAAGGAAGGCAGCTCGCGCGTGGTCACGCAGTTCCTCGGCCACATCGTGCGCGGCGAGAACATCAGCCTCGTCGACGGCGGCTCGCAGAAGCGCGCGTTCACCGACATCGGCGACGGCATCAGCGCACTGATGAAGATCATCGAGAACAAGGACGGCGTCGCGTCCGGCAAGATCTACAACATCGGAAATCCGAAGAACAACTTCTCGGTTCGCGAACTCGCGCACAAGATGCTCGAACTGGCGGCGGAATTCCCCGAGTACGCCGATTCGGCCAAGCAGGTGAAGCTCGTCGAGACGACGTCCGGCGCCTACTACGGCAACGGCTACCAGGACGTGCAGAACCGCGTGCCGAAGATCGACAACACGATGCAGGAACTCGGCTGGGCGCCGCAAGCGACGTTCGACGACGCACTGCGCAACATCTTCGAAGCGTATCGCGGCCACGTCGCCGACGCGCGCGCGCTCGTCGAACAGCAAGGCTGATCGGGACGTTCGCTTGGCTCGCATCGTCCTCAAGATCGACGTCGACACGCTGCGCGGCACGCGCGAAGGCGTGCCGAACCTCGCGCGCATCTTCGACCGCTTCAGTGCGCGCGCGACCTTCCTCTTCAGCCTCGGGCCCGATCACACGGGCTGGGCGCTGCGGCGCGTGTTCCGCCCCGGCTTCCTGAAGAAAGTGTCGCGCACGTCGGTGGTCGAGCACTACGGCGTGAAGCAGCTGATGTACGGCGTGCTGCTGCCGGGCCCCGACATCGGCCGCCGCGCGATCGCCGACATGCGCGCGATTCACGAGGCCGGTTTCGAATGCGGGATCCACACGTGGGATCACGTGTACTGGCAGGACAACGTCCGCGTACGCGATCGCGACTGGACCGCGCGTGAAATGCAGAAGAGTCACGCGCGCTTCATCGATATCTTCGGCGCGCCGCCCGTCACGCACGGCGCGGCCGGCTGGCAGATGAACGATGCCGCATTCGAGCAGATCGACGCATGGGGGATGCGCTACGCATCCGACGGCCGCGGCCATTCGCCGTACCTGCCCGTCGTCAACGGCCGCACGCTGTCGCACGTGCAGATGCCCACCACGCTGCCGACGCTCGACGAAGTGCTCGGCATCGACGGCGTCGATACGCACAACGTCGCCGCGCACATCCTCAAGTTCACCGAAACCAATCCGCACGACCAGGTGTTCACGCTGCATGCGGAACTGGAAGGCCAGAAGCTCGCGCCCGTGTTCGAGCAACTGCTCGCCGGCTGGCGCGCGCAAGGCCACACGTTTGCGACGATGGGCGACTACCACGCGACGCTGGACCGCGACTCGCTGCCATCGTACCCTGTCACGTGGGGCGAAATTCCCGGCCGCTCCGGCGAGCTGATCGTCCAGCCCGACTGAGTTCGCGCGAACCGGCGTCGCCCGCTCCGCCCTTGCGGCGCGCTGCCGCGACGCCCCGCCGAACCGCGCCGCCGCAGCGGCGCCTTTCCATAACAACAGGAGAAACACGTGTCCGTCGAAGTTGACCGTCAAGTTCCCGATTTCACCGCACCGGCCACGGGCGGCGACATTTCGCTGTCCGACCTGAAGGGCAAGAAACTCGTGCTGTACTTCTATCCGAAGGACAACACGCCGGGCTGCACGACCGAAGGGCTACAGTTCCGCGATCTCTATCCGAAGTTCAAGAAAGCCGGTGCGGAAGTCATCGGCGTATCGCGCGACAGCCTGCGCTCGCATGACAATTTCAAGGCAAAGCTCGAACTGCCGTTCCCGCTGATCTCCGATGCCGACGAAGCGCTGTGCGCGCTGTTCGATGTCATCAAGATGAAGAAGATGTATGGCAAGGAAGTGCGCGGAATCGAGCGCTCCACGTTCCTGATCGACACCGACGGCGTGCTTCGCCAGGCATGGCGCGGCATCAAGGTGCCGGGTCACGTGGACGACGTGCTAAAGGCTGTACAAGCGCTTTGAGGCGCGTTATATTGGGCCGCAATGAATGCCAGTTCGCCCCATATTTCTCGTAGCTGCGCCGGTGCCCGTTGCGATGCTTCCCGGCACCTGACGCGCATCACGACGGCATCAGCCGAGCCGCATGTCCCTGTCGACGGGGCAGCGGCTTTTTTTATGGATTGCGCGCCGGCCCTCCCCGGTCCGGCCCTTACCGCATCGAGGAGCTGATCGACACTTAGGCGAACCGGCTAGACGAACTTCCTGTGCGCCACCGCGCGCAAACTGCATGCGCCTACGTCACGCAGGATGCGATCAGCGGCGCACGCCATGCGACACGATTCCTCCCGAGGGACACCATGCCTTTGCCTACTCCCCCCAGCAAGCTCGGCAGCCTCCTGCCGCCCGACGAATACAAGGCGAAAGCGCGGCCCGCGAAAGCCGCGAAGAAATCCGCCGAAGGGGACGCATCCACAGCCGGTGACTATGGTCCGGCGAGCGTGGCCCAACCGATGACCGAAGCCGCGAACGCGGCCGCACCGCTGCGCGCCGTCGCCTCTTCGGTGCAAGATGCCGCAACGAGCGCACCCGCTCGCGGCCGCAAGACCAAGCAGACGGCTGCGCTGCTGCAGCCGATGCCGGCGACCGCAGAACCCGCCGCACCCGTCGTCGCGCGCAACGAGAAGCCGGCTGCCGACAAACCGGCCGCCGCACCCGCGCGCGATACCGGCGCCGCGACGAAGTCTCGCAGCCGCAAGCCCGCCGAAGCCGAACTGCAGAAACTGTTCGTGCTCGACACCAACGTGCTGATGCACGACCCGAGCAGCCTCTTCCGCTTCGAGGAACACGACGTCTATCTGCCGATGATGACGCTCGAGGAACTCGACAACCACAAGAAGGGGATGTCCGAAGTCGCGCGCAACGCACGCCAGGTCAGCCGCACGCTCGACGCGCTCGTCGCCGATGCCGGCGCGATCACGGCCGGCATCCCGCTGTCGCGCCTCGGCAGCCGCGATGCGCTCGGCCGCCTGTACTTCCAGACGAAGCTCGCGGACATCGCGCCCGTCGAAGGCTTGCCCGAAGGCAAGGCCGACAACCAGATCCTCGGTGTCGTGCGCGCGCTGCAGCGCGACCGGCCCGACCGCCAGGTCGTGCTGGTGTCGAAAGACATCAACATGCGGATCAAGGCGCACGCGCTCAGCCTGCCCGCGGAAGACTACTTCAACGATCAGGTGCTCGAGGACAAGGACCTCCTCTACAACGGCGTGCGCGAACTGCCGCAAGACTTCTGGACCAAGCATGCGAAGGGCATGGAGAGCTGGCAGGATACGAAGACGGGCACCACGTACTACCGCGTGACGGGCCCGCTCGTCGCGTCGATGCTCGTCAACGAGTTCGTCTATCTCGAGCCGCAGAACGGCGAGCCGACGTTCCATGCGATCGTCCGCGAACTGAACGGCAAGACGGCGTTGCTGCAGACGCTGCGCGACTACAGCCACCACAAGAACAACGTGTGGGGCATCACCGCGCGCAACCGCGAGCAGAACTTCGCGCTGAACCTGCTGATGAACCCCGAGATCGACTTCGTCACGCTGCTCGGCCAGGCCGGCACCGGCAAGACGCTCGTCGCGCTCGCGGCCGGCCTCGCGCAGGTGCTCGACGACAAGCGCTACAACGAGATCATCGTGACGCGCGCGACCGTGCCCGTCGGCGAGGACATCGGTTTCCTGCCCGGCACCGAGGAAGAGAAGATGCAGCCGTGGATGGGCGCATTCGACGACAACCTCGAAGTGCTGCAGAAGACCGACGACGCTGCCGGCGAATGGGGACGTGCCGCGACCCAGGAACTGATCCGTTCGCGCCTGAAGGTGAAGAGCATGAACTTCATGCGCGGCCGCACGTTCGTCGACAAGTACCTGATCATCGACGAGGCGCAGAACCTGACGCCGAAGCAGATGAAGACGCTCGTCACGCGTGCGGGCCCGGGCACGAAGATCGTGTGCCTCGGCAACATCGCGCAGATCGACACGCCTTACCTGACCGAAGGCAGCTCGGGTCTCACGTACGTCGTCGACCGCTTCAAGGGCTGGGGCCACAGCGGCCACGTGACGCTCGCGCGCGGCGAACGCTCGCGGCTCGCCGACTACGCGTCGGACATCCTGTAACGCGACAGGCCGGCCCGTCGGCCGGCTTTCGACACATCGCGGCGCTCCTTTCGGAGCGCCGTTTTTATTTGGGGTCGAAAACGCAATTCACACATCGTCATGCAACAACCCGGTTTACGCGCGAAACTTCAAGTAAATTCTCAAGAATGGTTGCTTAAGCCCCGCCGGAGCGTCTACCATCGGGTCTGTCTGTTGTCATACGATTCGCGAGCGCGGCGCGCTCGCCCGCCTTGCCATGCTTCGAATCTGGGTTCCCGTTGCTGTCGTTTCACTGCTTGCGGCCTGCTCCAGCGTGCCGCCGCAGTCGGCATCGCGCTCCGCCTCGGGCATGAAGATCACGACGCCGCGCGCATTCCCCGCCCCCGCCAATTTCCCGAACTTCGTCGATCACAGCGTCGGCCAGGAAGAAATCTCGATCCAGGCGATGAGCCTCGTCGGCGTCCCGTATCGCTGGGGCGGCAATACGCCGACGAGCGGCTTCGACTGCAGCGGGCTCGTGCGCTACGTGATCGGCCGCGCGGCCGACGTGAACCTGCCGCGCACGACCGCCGACATGAGCGGCCGCGGCGTGTCGATCGATCCCGACCAGATCGCGCCGGGCGACCTGATCTTCTTCAATACGACCGGGCGGCCGCATTCGCACGTCGGCATCTATGTCGGCAAGCTGCGCTTCGTCAACGCCCCGTCGACGGGCGGCACCGTGCGGCTCGACTACCTGACGAACCCGTACTGGGCCAAGCGTTTCGACGGCATTCGCCGCGTCGCGCCGCCGCGCGGGGCGCCTACGCCGTTCGACGCGCCGACCTACGAGGCGAAGCGTGACGAACCGCGCACCGCGCCGGCCGTAGCGCCCACCCCGGCGATCGTGACTGCCGCTGCGCCGCGGCCGCCGGCCTACGCGTCGTCGCAAGCGAGAGCGTCGCAGCCGCCCGCACCGGTCAGCCCGGCCACGCCGGTCGTGACTGCCACCGCCGTTGCACCCGCGCCCCCGGCCGCCGATCCGTACGAGCCGCCGCCGCGCATGCAGGCAGCCCGACAACAAGCAACGTCGGCGGATGACGGCGCGACCTCGATGACGGCCAATGCAGCGCCGGCCGCCCCGGCGGAAGTCGGCACGCAGATTCCGACGACGGCGCTGACGGCCGCCCAGGCCGCCGCGTTCGATGCCGAACCGCCGCCCGCCACCGCTTCCGCATCCCCACGCAGTATCGAGCCCGCCCCCGTGCAGGTGTTGCGTGCGTCGACACAATCCGCACCCGTCAGCCCGCGCACCAGTACGGCAGACGATCCGATCGCGCGGTTTGCGAACGGAAGTTACTGACCGGTTGCTCGAACCCCGACGGTAACGCCGGCGGCATCCTCCGCCGCCCCGCCCGCACCGTCGCAAGCTCCCTGCCCCAAAAGAATATGCGCCGCAGCCTTTCGGCTTGCGGCGCATTTCACGTCCGTTCGACGGTGTCGGCGCTCAGAAGATCTGATGGCCGAGCCACCATCCACCGGCCGCGAACAACGCAGACGCGGGCAGCGTCAGCACCCACGCCCACACGATGTTGCCGGCCACCCCCCAGCGCACGGCCGACAACTTCTGCGTCGCGCCGACGCCGACGATCGCGCCGGTGATCGTGTGTGTGGTCGACACCGGAATGCCGAGGAACGACGCGAGGAACAGCGTCATCGCGCCGCCGGTTTCCGCACAGAAACCACCGACCGGCTTGAGCTTCGTGATCTTCTGGCCCATCGTCCGCACGATACGCCAGCCGCCGAACAGCGTACCGAGGCCCATCGACAGGTAGCACGCGCCGATCACCCACGCGGGCGGCGCATCGGCGGTCGCCGACGCATAGCCCGACGCGATCAGCAGCATCCAGATGATGCCGATCGTCTTCTGCGCGTCGTTGCCGCCGTGACCGAGGCTGTACAGCCCGGCCGACAGCAGCTGCAGCCGGCGGAAGCGCCGGTCGACCTTGCTGGGTGCGGTACGGAAATACAGCCACGACACGCCGAGCATGAACAGCGAGCCGAGGATGAAGCCGAGCAGCGGCGAAATGAAGATGAACGCGACGGTCTTGAGCAGCCCGTCGATGTTCAGCGAACCCCAGCCGGACTTCGCGAGCGCTGCGCCGACGAGGCCGCCGATCAGTGCATGCGACGAGCTCGACGGAATCCCGTAGTACCACGTGATCACGTTCCAGCCGATCGCACCGAGCAGCGCACCGAACACGACGTAGTGGTCGACGATCTCGGGATCGATCGTGCCTTTACCGACGGTCTGCGCGACTTTCAGGTGGAAGATGAAATACGCGATGACGTTGAACGCCGCCGCGAACACGACGGCCTGCTGGGGCTTCAGCACCCCGGTGGACACGACGGTGGCGATCGAGTTCGCCGCGTCGTGAAAGCCGTTCATGAAGTCGAATACGAGCGCGACGAGCACCAGCGTCGCGACCATCCATAGGGCGAGTTGTATCGAATGCATCGTGGTCCGCTCAGGCGTTTTCCAGCACGATGCCTTCGATGATGTTCGCGACGTCCTCGCACTTGTCGGTGATCTCTTCGAGCAGCTCGTAGATCGCCTTCAGCTTGATGAGCGTCTTCACGTCGTCTTCCTCGCGGAACAGCTTCGACATGGCCGCGCGCAGCACACGATCGGCCTCCGACTCCCAGCGGTCGATCTCCTCGCACTGCTTGAGGATCTGCGCCGACTGTTTCATGTCGGACAGCAATCCGACCGCCTGCTGCACGTGCTGGGCCGACTGCGTGACGATGTGCGCGAGCTGGCTCGCCTCGGACGTGACGGACTGCACGTCGTACAGCGACACGGCCGTCGCGACGTCTTCCATCAGGTCGAGGATGTCGTCCATCGTCGTGATCAGCTTGTGGATCTCGTCGCGATCGAGCGGCGTGATGAAGGTCTTGTGCAGCAGATCGATCGTTTCGTGCGTCAGCTTGTCTGCGGCCTTCTCGGCCGTCTGCACGTTTTGCTTGTGAATCTCGGCATCGGCGAGATTGTCGATCAGCAGTTCGAGCTCGCGACCACCGGCAACGATGTACTTCGCGTGCGCATTGAAGAGTTCAAAGAACTTGCCCTCGGTGGGCATGAATCGACCGAACATGGGATTCCTGAGAGATTGTCAAACTACTGTCACGAAAACGGGCGATATTGTACCGTTTCCGGTCGGGCCGCGCCGCGCGCATGTGCGCACGGCGGGATTGGATACAACGTTTGGCGATTTAGGACTTTACAACCGGCGTTACTCGCCGTAGAAGGTCTGCGCCCCTGCAAAGTTGTCGAACTTCGTGTATTGCCCCAGGAACGTGAGCCGAACGGGGCCGATCGGGCCATTACGCTGCTTGCCGATGATGATTTCGGCCGTGCCCTTGTCGGGGCTGTCCGGGTTGTAAACTTCGTCACGGTAAATGAACAGGATCACGTCCGCGTCCTGTTCGATTGCGCCCGATTCACGCAAGTCCGACATCACCGGACGCTTGTTCGGACGCTGTTCGAGGCCGCGGTTCAACTGCGACAGCGCGATCACCGGCACGTCGAGCTCCTTCGCGAGGCTCTTCAGCGATCGCGAGATTTCCGAGATTTCGGTCGCGCGGTTCTCGCCTTGCGACGAACCCGACATCAGCTGCAGGTAGTCGACGATGATCAGGCCGAGCTTGCCGCACTGCCGCGCAAGACGCCGCGCGCGCGAGCGCAATTCCATCGGGTTCAGGCCGCCCGTCTCGTCGATGAAGAGCTGCGCCTCGCTCATCTTCTGCACGGCGTGCGTGAGTTTCGGCCAGTCCTCGTCGGTCAGGCGACCGGTACGCATCCGGTGCTGGTCGAGCCGGCCGATCGAGCCGAGCATACGCATCACGAGCTGGGTGCCCGGCATTTCCATCGAGAACACCGCGACCGGCAGCCCGTACTCGACCGCGACGTATTCGCCGATGTTCATCGAGAAGGCCGTTTTGCCCATTGACGGTCTTCCGGCCACGATGATCAGTTCGCCGCCGTGCATCCCGGAGGTCATCCGGTCGAGGTCGACGAAACCCGTCGGCGTGCCCGTGACGTCGCTCGGGTTCGCCGTGTGGTATAGCGTATCAATGCGCTCGACGACCTGCGTGAGCAGCGGGCCGATCTCGAGGAAGCCCTGGTTGCCGCGCGCGCCCTCTTCGGCGATCGAGAACACCTTCGACTCGGCTTCGTCGAGCAGTTGGCGGACTTCCTTGCCCTGCGGGTTGAATGCATCGGCCGAGATCTCGTCGGCAACCGACACGAGCCGGCGCAGCACCGCGCGGTCGCGCACGATTTCCGCATAGCGGCGGATGTTCGCCGCGCTCGGCGTGTTCTGCGCGAGGGCGTTCAGGTACGCGAGCCCGCCCACGTCGTCGGCCTTGCCGGACGTGGTCAGCGCTTCGTACACGGTCACGACGTCGGCCGGGCGCGTCGACGCGATCAGGCGGCCGATGTGCTCGTAGATGATCCGGTGGTCGTAGCGGTAGAAATCGCCCTGCGACAGGAAGTCGGCAATCCGATCCCAGGCCGCGTTGTCGAGCAACAGGCCGCCGAGCACGGATTGTTCGGCTTCGACCGAGTGCGGCGGGACTTTCAGCGATTCGATTTGAGGATCTTGCGGCGCGTTCATGGGTTGGGATTATCGCGAATAACCTACGACGACGCCAGAGAGACGGTCGACGGCGAACAGGCAACAAAAAAGGCAGGCCCCGGTTGCCCGGGCGCCTGCCCTTGTCCGGACGGCGGAAGCCGCCCGGAAAGCTTGCATACGCTTACGCGTGGTCGCCGATCACGTTGATCGTGACGTCGACGACGACGTCCGTGTGCAGCGCGACCTGGACGCTGTGCTCGCCGATCATCTTCAGCGGGCCTTCCGGCATGCGAACTTGCAGCTTCTCGACTTCGAAACCTGCCTTCTTCAGCAGTTCTGCAACGTCGCCGTTCGTGACCGAGCCGAACAGACGGCCGTCAACGCCCGACTTCTGCGTGATTTCGAACGACTGGCCGTTCAGCTTCTCGCCGACTGCCTGCGATGCTGCCAGCTTTTCAGCGGCGATCTTTTCGAGTTCAGCGCGGCGCACTTCGAATTCGGCGATCGCTTCCTTCGTTGCACGGCGAGCCTTGCGGTTCGGGATCAGGAAGTTGCGAGCGTAACCGTCCTTGACCTTGACGATGTCGCCGAGGTTACCCAGATTGGCGACTTTTTCCAACAGAATGATTTGCATTCGAATTCTCCTTATTGCGTCGCCTGATTACGCCTTGTGCTGATCGGTGTACGGCAGCAGCGCGAGGAAACGCGCACGCTTGATGGCCGTATCCAGCTGACGCTGATAGTGCGCCTTCGTACCCGTCAGACGAGCCGGCGTGATCTTGCCGTTTTCGCCGATGAAGTCCTTCAGCGTTTCCGTGTCCTTGTAGTCGATCTGCTCGACGCCTGCAGCCGTGAAACGGCAGAACTTCTTGCGCTTGAAGAGCGGGTTTTGTTGCTGACGACGCTTGTCGAATTTCTTACCAGTCGGGCGGGCCATGATTTCAGTCCTTTCCTATGTCCTGCAATGCAGTGATGTGAAACACCAAGGTTCTCGCGTTGCGGCTTTTCTTTGCCAGGAAGCCCGTGAACAGCGTTTCGACGCCCATTTCACGACTTTCCAGCCTGCCGCTCGCCTCACCGGCCGCCACCGCCTCGATCGTCATTTCGACCTGACGGGGAATGCCTGCTTCGACGACTTCCGTGCGGTGATGCAACGTGGCGCTTGCGATCGGAACACCCGCCGGCGTATATCGCACCGGTGCGCGCTCGACGACGCTTGCCGTCAATTGCAACCTGTTCACGTGAGTGGCGCGCTCCTTGATGGCTTAATGAGTGACGAACTTAAGCCTGCGCTTCGGTCGGCTGAGCTGCAGCCGCCTTCTTGGCTTCTTCGCGCTGAACTTCCTTCATCATCGGCGACGGGCCGGTTTCGGCCTTCTTCATCTTGACGATGAGGTGGCGCAGCACGGCGTCGTTGAACTTGAACGCGTGTTCGAGTTCGTCGAGCGTCGTCTGGTCGCACTCGATGTTCATGCAGACGTAGTGAGCCTTCGCGAGTTTCTCGATCATGTAGGCCAGCTGGCGACGGCCCCAGTCTTCGACACGGTGGATCTGGCCGCCGTGCGACGTGATCGTGGTCTTGTAACGCTCGATCATCGCGGGCACTTGCTCGCTTTGATCGGGGTGCACGATGAATACGATTTCGTAATGACGCATTACACACTCCTTGTGGATTAAAGCCACCCGGGCGTCTGGACCGGTGTGGCAAGTGAGAAGCCGAAGATTCTAACCCGGATACAGGGCGCACGCAAGACCAATCGACGTTTCGCGCGCGGATTCGGCCATGTTTTCAAAGACTTGAAGGGGCAATGCCCGGGGAAGCGGGCCGCCCTTCGGTCTTTGCCCCGGTCGGGGTCGGAACATGAGCACGCGGCGGGCCCGCAGCCCGCCGCCGTGCCGTCACTCGCTGCGCGTGCCGGCGAGCCGCGCGTCGAGCGCGGTCCTGAACGCCGCGAGTGCCGACGGCTCGGCGTCGGTCACGGCCCACCACGTCATCCCGGCCGCGTCCCAGCGGTCGAGCGCATAGCCCTGCGACACGGTCGCGTACGGCGCCCCCGGCCCTTCCCCGGCCGGCCGCACGTAGACGTCGATCACGTGCTGCCGGTAACGGTAGACGAGCACCGCGACGCGCCTGCGCCCGACGTAGTCGAGCCGGCCGCCGACCAGTGCGAAACCGTTCGCCGCGAGATCCTCGACCGGCGGCGCATAGTCGAGCCGGCCGTTGAACCACGGCTTGACCGTGTGCCGGTCGGTCGAGATCACGTCGATGTCGCGCGCCGACAGGCCGGCCCGCACGTGGCTCGACACGAGTTCGTCGACCGTGCGGTCGGTGTCGGCGTA
>NZ_JAAGPP010000112.1:0-32056 GCF_017104975.1 Burkholderia sp. Ac-20344 | reverse complement strand
GAACGCGGCGCGCGCGCAGGTGCAGGCCGCGCAGGCCGCGATCGACGCGACCCGGGCCCAGCTCGTCGCCGCGCAGTCCGCCGTGACGGCCGCGCAGGCGACGGTCGCGCGCGTGCAGGCAGACATCTCGGACAGCGACCTGAACTCGCCGCGCGACGGGCGCGTGCAGTATCGCGTGGCCGAATCGGGCGAGGTGCTGCCGGCCGGCGGCAAGGTGCTCAACGTGGTCGACCTGTCGGACGTCTACATGACGTTCTTCCTGCCCGAGACGGTCGTCGGCCGGGTGCCGCTCGGCGCCGACGTGCGGATCGTGCTCGATGCGGCGCCGGAATACGTGATTCCGGCGCGCGTGTCGTATGTGTCGAGCACCGCGCAGTTCACGCCGAAGACGGTCGAGACGGCTACCGAACGGCAGAAGCTGATGTTCCGGGTGAAGGCGCGTATCGACCGCGACCTGCTGCAGCGCCATCTGCGGCTCGTCAAGACCGGGCTGCCGGGTGTCGCGTGGCTGAAGATCGACCCGCATGCCGCGTGGCCGGCCCGCCTCGCGATCAAGGTGCCCCAATGAAATCGGCGCTCCCGGCCGATACCGGTGCAGGCGCGACCGAAGGCCTGCCGGTTCGCGCGGAACCCGCGCCGGTCGCGCGCCTGTCGGGCGTCTCGCTGCGCTACGGCGACAAGGCCGCGCTCGACGACGTGACGCTCGACATCCCGGCCGGCCGCATGATCGGGCTGATCGGGCCGGACGGCGTCGGCAAGTCGAGCCTGCTCGCGCTGGTGTCCGGTGCACGCGCGATCCAGCAGGGGCGCGTCTGGACGCTCGGCGGCGACCTGTCGTCACGCCGCCATCGCGCGCGCGTCTGCCGGCGCATCGCGTACATGCCGCAGGGCCTGGGCCGGAACCTGTATGCGACGCTGTCCGTCGAGGAAAACCTGCAGTTCTTCGCACGGCTGTTCGGCCACGATGCGGCGGAGCGGCGCCGCCGCATCGACGCGCTCACGCACAGCACCGGCCTGCATCCGTTTCTGGACCGGCCCGCCGGAAAACTGTCCGGCGGCATGAAGCAGAAGCTCGGCCTGTGCTGCGCGCTGATCCACGATCCGGACCTGCTGATCCTCGACGAACCGACGACCGGCGTCGATCCGCTGTCGCGCGCCCAGTTCTGGGAGCTGATCGGGCGCATTCGCGCCGCGCGACCGGCGATGAGCGTGCTGGTGGCAACCGCGTACATGGACGAGGCCCGGCGGTTCGACCGGCTGATCGCAATGGACGCCGGGCGCGTGCTGGCGACCGGCAGCCCGGACGAGCTGCTGGCCCGCACCGGGTGCGGCACGCTCGAGGACGCGTTCGTCGCGCTGCTCCCGGACGCGCAGCGGCGCGGCCACCAGCCGATCCGGATCGCGCCGTTCGAGCCCGATGCCGCCGCCGGCTATGCGATCGAAGCCGACGGGCTGACGATGCGGTTCGGCGATTTCGTCGCGGTCGACCACGTGAGCCTGCAGATCCGGCGCGGCGAGATTTTCGGCTTCCTCGGCTCCAACGGCTGCGGCAAGTCGACGACGATGAAGATGCTCACGGGGCTGCTCCGCGCCTCCGAAGGCACGGCGACGCTGTTCGGCCAGCCGGTCGCGGCCGACGACCTCGACACGCGCCGGCGGGTCGGCTACATGTCGCAGGGGTTTTCGCTGTACGGCGAGCTGACCGTGCGGCAGAACCTCGTGCTGCATGCACGCCTGTTCGGCGTGCCGGAAGCGGACGTGCCGGGGCGGGTCGCCGAAATGGTCGAGCGCTTCGGGCTCGCCGGTGCGCTCGACACGCTGCCCGACAGCCTGCCGCTCGGCATGCGGCAGCGGCTGTCGCTCGCGGTCGCGATGGTGCACAAGCCCGAACTGCTGATCCTCGACGAACCGACGTCGGGCGTGGACCCCGTCGCGCGGGACGATTTCTGGCGGCTGATGATCGAGCTCGCGCGGCACGATCGCGTCACGATCTTCATCTCGACGCACTTCATGAACGAAGCCGCGCGCTGCGATCGCATCTCGCTGATGCACGCGGGCCGCGTGCTCGCCAGCGCCGCGCCGGGGGAACTCGTGCGCATGCGCGGCGCCGGCACGCTCGAGGAGGCGTTCATCGCGTACCTGACCGATGCGCAGCGTACGGACAGCGCGCCGATGGATGAAGCGTCCGACGCGGGCTGGCTGAGCGCGCCGCCCGAAGCCGCTGACGCCGGTGCCGGTGCCAGTACCGGCTCCGGCCGCATGGCCGCGTGGTTCAGCCCCGCACGCGCCGGCAGCTACCTGTGGCGCGAAGTGCTGGAGCTGCGGCGCGACCCGCTGCGCGCGACGCTGGTGCTGTTCGGGTCGCTCGTCCTGATGTGCGTCATCAGCATCGGCATCAGTCTCGACGTCGACAACCTGACGTTCGCGGTACTCGACCGGGACCAGTCGATCCTGAGCCAGGACTATGCGCAGAACCTCGGCGGCTCCCGCTACTTCGTGCCGCGCGCGCCGCTCGCGGACGATCGCGATCTCGACCGCCGCATGCGCAACGGCCAGTTGTCGCTCGCGATCGAGATTCCGCCCGGGTTCGCCCGCGACGTCGCGCACGGCCGGCCCGTCGAGATCGGCGCGTGGATCGACGGCGCGATGCCGATGCGCGCCGAGACGATCCGCGGCTATGTCGCCGGCATGCACGAGAACTGGCTGCGCGACCAGGCGAAGCGCCGGCTCGGCGCGTCGCTCGGGCCGGCGGTCGAGATCGCCGTGCGCTATCGCTACAACCCGGACGTCAGGAGCCTGCCGGCGATGATTCCGGCCATCATGCCGATGCTGCTGCTGATGCTGCCCGCGATGCTGACGGCGCTGGCCGTCGTGCGCGAACGGGAGCTCGGGTCGATCGTCAACCTGTACGTGACGCCCGTCACGCGCGCCGAATTCCTGCTCGGCAAGCAGGCGCCCTACGTGATGCTGGCCATGCTGAACTTCCTGCTGATGGTCGTGCTGGCCGACGTCGCGTTCGGCGTGCGGATCAAGGGCAGTTTCTTCACGCTCTCGGCCGCGGTGCTGATCTTCAACGTGGTGGCCACGGGCATCGGCCTGTTCGCGTCGACGTTCACGCGCAGCCAGATCGCCGCGATCTTCATGACGATCGTCGGCACGCTGATTCCCGTCGTGCAGTTCTCGGGGCTGCTCACGCCGCTGTCGTCGCTGGAAGGCGCCGGCAAGTGGGTCGGCACGGTCTACCCGGCCACCTACATGCTCGCGATCAGCCGCGGCGTATTCAACAAGGCGCTCGGCCTGGCCGACCTGTCGTCGCAGTTCTGGCCGCTGCTCGCGGCGGCGCCGGTCATCCTGGTCATGACCGGCGTGCTGCTGCGCAAACAGGAGCGCTGACCATGTCGCGCCTGCTCGTCATCTTCCGGCTCGGGGTCAAGGAGCTCTGGAGCCTCGCCCGCGACCCGATCCTGCTCGTGCTGATCGTCTATACGTTCAGCGCGTCGATCTACGTCGCCGCCACCGCGCGCCCGGAAACGCTGCACAAGGTGCCGATCGCGATCGTCGACGAAGACGCGTCGCCGCTGTCGGCGCGCATCGCCGCGGCGTTCTTCCCGCCGCAATTCGCGCCGCCGCCGATCGTCGACGCGGCCGCGGCCGATCGCGGCCTCGACAACGGCGACTACACGTTCTCGCTCGACATTCCGCCGGATTTCCAGCGCGACGTGCTCGCCGGCCGCCATGCGACGATCCAGCTCAACGTCGACGCGACCCGCATGACGCAGGCGTTTACCGGCGGCGGCTACGTGCAGCAGATCGTGTCGGGCGAGATCGACGCATTCGTGCGGCGCTATCGCGGTACGTCGTTGCCGCCCGTCGGTCTCGCGATGCGGATGCGCTTCAACCCGAATCTCGACGAAGTGTGGTTCGGCGCGCTGATGGAACTGATCAACAACGTGACGATGCTGTCGATGATCCTCACCGGAGCCGCGCTGATCCGCGAGCGCGAGCACGGCACGATCGAGCATCTGCTCGTGATGCCGGTGACCGCGGCAGAGATCATGCTCGCGAAGGTCTGGTCGATGGGGCTCGTCGTCACGGTGGCGGCCGTCGCGTCGCTGACGCTCGTCGTGGGCGACGCGCTGCACGTGCCGATTCCGGGCTCCATCCCGCTGTTCGTGGCCGGAATGGCGCTGCACCTGTTCGCGACGACGTCGATGGGCATCTTTCTCGCGACGCTCGTGCGCAGCATGCCGCAGTTCGGGATGCTGCTGGTGCTCGTGCTGCTGCCGCTGCAGTTGCTGTCGGGCGGGCTGACGCCGCGCGAGAGCATGCCGCTCGCCGTGCAGGACATCATGCTGGCCGCGCCGACCACGCATTTCGTCGAGCTCGCGCAACGCATCCTGTACCGGGGCGCCGGCCTCGATGCGGTCTGGATCCCGTTCGCGGTGCTGTTCGCGATCGGGTGCGCGCTGTTCCTGCTGTCGCTGATGCGCTTTCGCAAGACGATCGGCCAGATGGCGTAATCGGCCCGGCGGGCGGCCGGATTCGTCCGTTGATACAGATCAACCGTGCCGGACCCCTTCACGCGATCATGACGTCACCTCTTGCACGAGCCGCAGCCGCCGCGATGGCGGCAAAGCGGCATCGCGATCACGGGCGGCAGCCGCCGCCTCCCCGGAGAACGTCATGATGCGCCTGCCAAACCGGATCGTCCTTGCCACGCTCGGCGTGTTCATCGCACTCGCGTCGCTGCTGGGCGTCGTGCATGCGATGCTGGTCGGCGTGCATGTGCTCCCGTACGCGATCGTCGCGCTGGTTGCGGGCAGCGCCGCCTTCGTCGCGCAGCTGAATGCGGCCGGCGGCGAGCGTTCGTGAGGCCCCGGCGTCCCGTGCCTTCCCCGTCATGAACGCTCGGCGGCGGCTGGGGTGACGCGGGCTGAAGCGCGGCACTGCGGGCGGTCAGCCCGTTCGCGTATGCGCCACGACATCGGGCCGCTGCCAGGGCGGCAGCTCGGCCCAGCCGAGCGGGCCGTAGACGGTGCCGCCGGCGGCCTCGATCGTCTCCACGAATGCGGCCAGTGTCGCCCCGGCGGGAACGGCCAGCTTCATCGCGTCGGCCCGCGCGTTGATTGACGTCAAACCGGAGCCGCAACGGCCGGATGACAAACCCGCCCACCCCGGGCTTGGAAACGGCAATCCCTGATTTCCATCAATCGCTTCACGCCCATCCGCGCTGTAATCGGTTAACTGTTCCCTCGACTCCCGGTGAGGCGATCCCATGAAACTGACTTTTCTCGGCGCAACCGAAACCGTGACCGGTTCGAAGTACCTGGTCGAGCACGGCCACCGGCGCGTGCTGGTCGATTGCGGCCTGTTCCAGGGCACGAAGAACCTGCGGCTGCGCAACTGGAGCCCGTTGCCGGTCGCGCCCGACACGCTCGACGCGGTCGTGCTCACGCACGCGCACCTCGACCATAGCGGCTATCTTCCGGTGCTCGCGCGCGAAGGCTATCGCGGGCCGGTGTACTGCACGGCGGCCACGGCCGAACTCTGCGACATCATGCTGCGCGACAGCGCGCGGCTGCAGGAGGAAGAAGCCGACTTCGCGAACCGCCACGGCTACTCGAAGCATCATCCGGCGCAACCGCTCTACACGCTGGACGATGCGCAGCGTGCGCTGCAGTTGCTGAAGCCCGTCGCGTTCGACGAATGCACCGCGCTGGGCGCCGGCCTGGCGTTCCGCCTGCTGCCGGCCGGGCACATCCTGGGCGCGGCGAGCGTCGTGATGCACTGGGATCACAAGGTGCTCGCGTTCTCCGGCGACCTCGGCCGCTATCGCGACCCGATCATGCAGCCGCCGCTGGCGCCTGCGCATGCGGACTACCTGGTCGTCGAATCGACGTACGGCGACCGGCTGCATCCGGATTCGGACCCCGAGAGCGAGCTCGCCGCGATGTTCGACAAGACCTTCGCGCGCGGCGGCGTGGTCGTGATGCCGTGCTTCACCGTCGGCCGCGCGCAGGAGATCCTGCACTACATCGCGCGCCTGAAAGCGTCCGGCCGGATGGCGCGCGTGCCGGTGTACGTCGACAGCCCGATGGCCACCGACGTGACCGAGATCTATCGCCACCATATCCTCGAGCACCGGCTGACGCCCTCCGAAGCCAATGCGCTCGGCCACGCGGCCACGATGATCCGGACGGTCGACCAGTCGAAGGCGATCGCCGAACATCATGGCCCGATGGTCATCATCGCCGGCAGCGGGATGGCGACGGGCGGCCGCGTGCTGCATCACCTGAGCCGCTACGCGCCCGATGCGCGCAACACGATCGCGCTGGTCGGCTACCAGGCGGCCGGCACGCGCGGCGCGGCGCTGGCCGCGCACGAGCCGACGCTGAAGATCCACGGCGAGTACGTGCGCGTGCGCGCGCAGGTCGAGTCGATCACGACGCTCTCCGCGCACGCCGACTACGAGGAAATCCTCCGGTGGCTCGGCACGATGCAGCGCGCGCCCGTGCGGACCTTCGTCACGCACGGCGAACCGGCCGCGGCCGATGCATTGCGGCGGCGCATCGCGGAGCGGCTGCACTGGGCGAGCGAGGTGCCGGTGTACGCACAGTGCGTCGATCTCGACGCGGTCGAATCCGGCGGCACGCACGAGGCCGCCGCGCTGTCGTCCTGACGGCAGCGCCGGCGAAGCCTCCGTCCGACGTGGCGGGAACCGGCCGCCGCGCGCCGGCGCCCGCCATGCGCGCCCCGGCCGTCAGCCGACTTCGATGATGACCTTCAGCGCATGGGTCTGCGCCGCGCGGCCGAACGTGTCGTACGCGCGCTCGACGTCGTCGAGCGGGAACCGGTGCGTGATCAGGCGTGCCGGATCGAGGGGCCACGTCCACGATGCACCGCCCTGCCAACGCATGCCATTCGTGCTGCCAGCCGCGGTTCAGCGCGGCCAGGCCCAACGCGAGATCGCATCCCGCGCGGCACGCGTCGTTCGGTGTCGTCACAGCGTGGGCGCTCATCGTGTTCCCTCCCTCGATCCGGTCAATGGGTTGGCGTCCGCCTCATGCCTCATGCCTCGTGCCGCCTTGCCGGCATCGGCATTGCGACCGCCTCACTGTGCGGCCGTGGCGCACGGCACCCGTTGATCTGAGTCAAGCGCGCGGAAACCCTGCTTCGTAGACTGGATTGCACTGGCGGATCACCCGTCGATGGAGCGATTCCAATGAGCTACAAGAGCATGGTCGTGCACCTCGATACGAGCGCCCGCGCGCATTCGCGCCTCGAATTCGCATTGCGTCTCGCCCGGCGCTTCGGTGCGCATCTGACCGGGCTGTTCGCCGTCTACACGCCGGAACCGTTTTCGTTCTACGTGATGGCCGGTTCCGCCGACTATTTCCGCGAGCAGCGCGAACAGCGCGACGAACGGCTCGCCGCGCTGGAGCGCCTGTTCCATGCGGAGACGGCCCGCGCGAAGGTGCCGGCAACGTGGGTGCGCGCCAACGAGCGCGCGAACCTGGCCGTGCCGCGTGCGGCGCGTCTGGCCGACCTGGTGATCGCCGGCCAGAGCGACCCGAACGATCCCGAGACCTACATCGACGACCAGTTTCCGGAGAACCTCGTGCTGTCCGCCGGCCGCCCGGTGCTGTTCTGGCCGTACACCGGGGAATTCCCGTCGATCGGCGAACGGGTGTTCGTCGCATGGGACGGCAGCCGGGAAGCCGCCCGCGCCGCGCACGACGCGATTCCGTTCCTCGAACATGCGAAGCGCACGACGGTCGTCGCCGTGGTCGACGCCGATTCCGAAGCGGCGACCCTGCGCATTCCGGCCGCCGATGCCGCGTTGATGCTCGCGCGCCATGCACGCGACGTGAACGTGCTAGATATCGGCGCCGGCGCGTCGACCGGCGACACGCTGCTTTCGCGCGCTTACGAAACGGGCTCGGACCTGCTCGTGATGGGGGCCTACGGCCATCCGCGCTGGCGCGAACTGGTGATGGGGGGCGCCACGCGCACGGTGCTGGCGTCGATGACGCTGCCGGTGCTGATGTCGCACTGAGCCGGCCGGTGTGCTGCCGCAGCCTTGCGACGACGATGGGCTGACCGCACTGCTCGGCGGCCTCGACATGCGGGTCTTCACGGCCGGTATCGGCGAACACTCGGCGGTCCTGCGCAAGCGGATCTGCGCGGCGCTCGGCTGGCTCGGCGTCGCCATCGGCCCTCGCGCGAACGCGGACCGTGCGCAGGGCGTGTCGTCTTCGTCGAGCGCGGTCACGGTGGTCGTCGAGCCGGCCAACGAAGCGTGGATCGCCGCGCGCGCCGCGGTGCGCGTGTTGCGCGGCAACCGCGACGCTTGATCCAGATCAGCGCGATCGGCGCGCGCACGCCGATGATGGTTTCATCGACATCCGTACAAGGGAAACGCCATGTACTCGAACATTCTGGTTGCGCTCGACGGCAGCGACACGTCGTCCCGCGCACTCGATGCCGCGCTGACGCTCGCGTCGGAGACGGGTGCGCGGCTGACTCCCGTCTACGTCGTCGATTTCCTGGTGCCGGCCTACGACATGTACGGCTACGACCCGTCGATCCTGGTCGACGCATTCCGGGAAGAAGGGCTGCGCGTCACGGACGACGCGGCGCAGCGCATGCAAGCGCGCGGCGTCGCCGGCACGCCGCAGATCTCCAATGTCGCGCCGGCGGGCGAAGACATCCCGCACCGGATCGTCGCGCTTGCCGACGAGCTCGAGGCCGACCTGATCGTGATGGGCACGCACGGCCGGCGTGGCGTTCAGCGCCTCTTCCTCGGCAGCGTGGCCGAGCGCGTGCTGCGTCTGGCCACGCGCCCGGTCCTGATGATTCCGGCGAGCTGCCCGCCGGGAAAAGCCGCCGAGACCGTCGCGGCATCAACCGAAAAGGAACCGTCATGAGCTACAAGACCCTGCTCGTCCATCTCGACGACAGCGAACGCTGCGCGACGCGCGTCGACCTCGCGCTCCAGCTCGCGGCGCGCTGGAATGCGCACCTGATCGGCCTCTACGTGGTTTGCCAGGACCTCTTCGAACCGTTGCGGCGGCCCGACGAACCGCTGAAGCTGGCCGTCTACGAACGCCTGTGCGACCAGCGGTGCAAGGAGGCGGAGGAGCGCTTCCTCGCGGCCGCCGAGCGCGCGGGACGCAGCGTCGAATGGCGGGCGCCGGCCGGCAACGCGACCGACGCCGCGATCCTGCATGCGCGCCATGCGGACCTGCTGATCCTCGGCCAGGAAGACCCCGACGACCGCATGACCTACGTCGCACGCCATTTCGTCGAGGACGTCGTGATCGGCAGCGGCCGCCCGGCGCTCGTCGTGCCCTACGCGGGCGACGTGCGCACGCTCGGCGAGAACGTGCTGGTCGGCTGGGACGGCGGGCGCGAAGCCGCCCGCGTGATGGCCGATGCGCTGCCGCTGCTCGCGCGCGCGCGCTTCGTCAATGTCGAGACGATCGTGCGCGGGCAGCCCGATCCGGACAAGACGCCGGCCGGCGTCGACGTCGCCGCGTATCTCGAACGGCACGGCATTCGCGCATCGTTCTCGACAACGCCGCGCGAGCGGTCGATCAGCGTGGGGGCGACGCTGCTGAACCGCGTGACCGACCTGCATGCGGACCTGCTGGTGATGGGCCTGTACAGCCATACCCGCGCGCATGAACGCGTGCTGGGCGGTGCGACGCGCACGATCCTCGAGACGATGACGGTGCCGGTCCTGCTGGCTCACTGAGCACGTAGCAACGGGGTAGCCGCGGCGGGCTGCCCCGTTGCGTCACAACACCGCCGCGCACGCGCCCGGCCCCTCCCGCACCACCAGCACCGGCCGGTCCGCGATGCGCAGCAGCGACTCGGCGACGCTGCCGAGCAACGCGCGGCGCACGCCGCGGCGGCCGTGCGTGCCCATCACGATCAGGTCTGCTTCGCATTCCGCGGCGGCACGCGCCAGCACGGACGAAACGTTCTCGCCGCATGCGTCGATCGTGTGCGCGGTGCCGCGCACGCCGCACAGGCGCAATGCCGTCTCGGCGTCCGCGACCGCGATCGCGGCCTGATCCGAGCCCAGTCCCGCCGGGTCGCGCCAGTCGATATAGCCGCTGTCGACGTCCGCCAGCCTCGGCGCATCCGATACCACGCACACGGTGACGATCAGCCCGCCGGATTCGCGCGCGAGCGAAATCGCCTCGTCGAGTGCGAGCCGCGAGCTGCGGCTGCCGTCGAGTGCTGCAAGGATCCGTGCGTACATGACGCCTCCCTGTCGTTGCCCGGTTTCGACCGGCTTGCGGAACCAGTCTGGGCCCGGCGCACGCCATCCGGTTGACGCGGGTCAAGTTCACGCGACGGCGGCAGTACGCATCGATCCCGATTGGCGAACGCCGGCAACGCGCGCACAATTTCCGCGCATCGGCGAACCGGCCCCCGAGCCGAGCCGGCCTCGACGACGAGGATGGACATCGTCCGGTCGTCGGCGCCGGCCATCATCGGACGATTGCGGGCGCCGCTCCGCGAGGATGACCGACGAACGCCGCCGCGTGGGCCGCGCCCCGCGATCCGGCAAGGGATGCATTGCCATGATCCGGGTACTCATCGCCGACGACCACGCCCTCGTCCGGGACGGCCTGCGGCACATCCTGCAAAGCGCCAGCGGCTTCGAGGTCGCCGGCGAAGCGTGCGACAGCGCGTCCACGATCGCGCGCGTGCGCGACACGGCCGCGAGCGTGCTGGTGCTCGACCTGTCGATGCCCGGACGCAACGGCATCGAGCTCATCAGACAGATCAAGGACGAGAAGCCGGCGCTGCAGATCCTCGTGCTGACGATGCATGCCGAGCAGCAATATGCGGTGCGCGCGTTCCGCGCCGGCGCATCCGGCTACATGACCAAGGAAAGCGCCAGCGCCGAGCTGGTCGCGGCGCTGACCAAGATCGCGGCCGGCGGCGTCTATGTCAGCCTGGCGATGGCCGAGCAGTTCGCGCAGCGTCTCAACGAGCCGACCGATCTGCTGCCGCACCAGCGCCTGTCCGACCGCGAGTTCGACGTGTTCCGGCGCGTCACCACCGGCGAGTCGATGTCCGAAATCGCCCAGGCGCTCTGCGTCAGCGTCAAGACCGTCAGCACGTACAAGTCACGGATCCTCGAGAAAATGCAGATGCCGAACGACACGGCGCTCGTGCGCTATGCCATGCGCCACAAGCTGTTCGACGACCCGGACGAACTCTGACGCGGCCCCGGCACGCGACCGCTGCGCGCCTGCGTCGCCCCCGGCAAAATCCCGCACCGGTGTAGGAATCCGCCTACAACACTTCCACGTGACCTACCGCATCTTCAACGCCTGCTGATTTCCTTGACGCCGCGCAACATCCATACTGCACATCAAGAAAAACCAGCACGCGCGCCTCGCGGAGCACGGGCGGCATCGCCGCCGGGACCGGCATCCAGGTCCCCCAGCCCGTCCGGCGCAGTTCCCCCCATGAAGGCGGCCGACACCAGGGCCGCCGGTATTTCGACCAGCGCGATCCCGCCCGATGGCGGCTCGCGGCTGCCCCCAACGAACTGGAGCCCATCATGCAGAGCCATGCCGAAGTGTCGATGACCCCGCCGTTACGTCCGTTCATCCCGTTGCATCCGGTGGAACGGGCAGACCAGCCGAAGCGCGCCGCGTCCCGCTGTTCGACATGCGCATTGCGTACCGTCTGCATGCCGCAGGACATGACGCCCGCCGATTTCGCGCGGGTCGACGCGATGATCTGCACGACGCGCCACGTCAAGCGCGGCGAAACGCTGTTTCGCGCGGGCGATACCTTCAACAGCATCTATGCCGTCCGGACCGGATCGTTCAAGACCATCGTGATGCATCGCGACGGCGACGAGCAGATCACCGGCTTCCAGATCGTCGGCGAACCGCTCGGGCTCGACGGCGTGCACACCGGGCACCACAACGGCGATGCGATCGCGCTCGAGGACAGCACCGTCTGCATCATTCCGTTCGGCCAGCTCGAGCAGATATGCCGCGAGGTGCGGCCGATGCAGCATCACGTGTACCAGATGATGGGCGCCGAGATCGTCCGCGAATCCTCGCTGATGCTGCTGCTCGGCACGATGACCGCCGAGCAGCGCGTGGCCGCGTTCCTGCTGAATCTGTCCGCGCGCTTCAGGGCGCGCGGCTACTCCGCCGCCGAATTCGTGCTGCGGATGACGCGCGACGAGATCGGCGAGTATCTCGGGATGAAACTCGAAACGGTCAGCCGCATGCTGTCGAAGTTCCAGCACAACGGGCTCGTCGCCGCGCAAGGCAAGCAGATCCGCATCGTCGATCCGGAAGGCCTCGGGCGGATCTGACCGCGCTGCACGCGCGGCGCGCGGATCAGCCGCGCATGCCGAGCACGGCGGCCCCCGACACGCGCCCCGTGCGCAAGTCGTCGAGTGCGCGGTTCGCGTCGGTCAGCGCGTAGCGCACGGCCTCGACCCGCAGCGGCATCGCATCGGCGATCCGCATGAATTCGACGGCATCCGCCCGCGTCAGGTTGGCCACCGACGCGATGCGCCGCTCGCCCCACAGCCACGCGTACGGAAAGCCGGGGATGTCGCTCATGTGGATGCCGCCGCACACGACGATCCCGCCCTTGTCGAGGGCACGCAGCGCGGCCGGCACCAGTGCCCCCACCGGCGCGAAGATGAGCGCGGCATCGAGCGGCTCCGGCGGCGCCTCGTCGCTGCCGCCGGCCCAGGCCGCGCCCAGCGACCGTGCGAGCTGCTGCGCAACCGTATCGCCGGGCTTCGTCAGCGCAAACACCTTGCGCCCCTCCCGATGCGCGACCTGTGCAACGAGATGGGCCGCCGCGCCGAAGCCGTAGATGCCGATCCGCCGCGCGTCGCCGGCCATGCGCAAGGTCCGGTAGCCGATCAGGCCGGCGCACAGCAGCGGCGCGGCCTCCAGATCCGGATAGCGCCGCGGCAGATGCACGCAATACCGATGGTCGGCAACGGCGCGCTCCGCATAGCCGCCGTCGATCGTATAGCCGGTGAATCCCGGGCTGTCGCACAGATTTTCGCGGCCGGACGCGCAATACGCGCAATGGCCGCACGTCGAGCCGAGCCACGGGACGCCGACGCGGTCGCCCGCGGCGAAGCCCGTCACGCCCGCGCCGAGCGCGCGCACCGTGCCGACGATTTCGTGCCCCGGGATCAGCGGCAGCTTCGGATGCGCGAGCTCGCCATCGACGACATGGAGATCGGTCCGGCATACACCGCATGCAAGTACGTCGATCAGCAACTGGCCTGCCGCCGGCAGCGGGTCCGGCACGCGCGCCTCGCGCAGGTGCGGTGTCGTGCCGTCAAACATCATCGCAAGCATGCTCGCCTCCCCGCGCGACCGTTCGCGCGCGCTTCGCTTTCCAAGGCTAGTCGCCTGTCGCCGTGTGCGCACGGCCCGGTGACGCGTGCTTGACGTGGGTCAACGGCCGCCGGCCGGTTGCTATCGGAAGCTGGTATGCGCAGCGCAGCGCGGCCGGTGCGCCGCCGCGCGCCGTCGAAGCCGCCGAAGTCGCCGAAGCCGTCGAAGCCGCGTGCCATGTAGGAATCCGCCGACGCCCGCCGCACGATTCCTACCGCAGCTTCGGGACATGCCGATTGAATCGCACAGGCGCGGCAACGATACTGGATTCACGGATCACGGCTGCACGGTATCCGGATTCCGGGCCATCAGGAGAGTCGTCATGTCACACGCTACCCATCCTTCCGCTTCGGTCGATCAGGCCGGCCGGTCCGACGCAGCCGCCCTCGACACGCTGGCGCTCGTCGCCCTCGCGCGCGATGCCGGCATGCTCGTGATCCTCGACGCACAGATCGGGCGAGTACGGTATGAAAGCGTGACGGGATCGATCGCGACGCTGGTCCGCTTCGCCCAGGCGCTGCAACTGTCGGCGCTCAAGGCCGCTTGACGCCGCGCGTGGCCGTGCCGCCCCGCCGGCATCCGGTGCGACGGCGGCGGCCCCGCACTCCGCTGCAATGGCCGCTCTCGCGCTGCCGTTTCGTCCGTCCGCCCGGGTTGCCCGCATCCCGGTGACCGTGCGCTGGCCGGCGCCGGCCACGCCTTTCGCACGGTATTCTCCGGGATGAAGCCGCGATGAACCGGCCCCTGTCCGAGCGCGTCGCCCACCTGCTCCCGGGCGTTGCGCTGCTCACGCACTACCGGCGCGCATGGCTCGCGCGCGACCTCTATGCGGGCATCGCGCTGTCCGCCGTGCTGGTACCGGTCGGCATGAGCTACGCGCAGGCGGCCGGCCTGCCGGCCATCACCGGGCTCCATGCGTCGATCGCCGCGTTGCTCGCGTATGCGCTGCTCGGTCCGAGCCGGATCCTCGTGCTCGGCCCCGATTCGGCGCTGGCCGCGCTGATTGCCGGCGCCATCGCGCCGCTCGCCGGCCACGATCCGCAGCGCGCCGTCGCGCTGGCCGGCGCGCTGGCGCTGTCGGCCGGCACGATCTGCATCCTGCTCGGCACGCTCCGCCTCGGCTTCGTCACCGATCTGCTGTCGCGTCCGATCCAGTACGGTTACCTGAACGGCATCGCCATCGCGCTCGCGGTCGGCCGGTTGCCCGAACTGCTGGGCATGCCGGTATCGGGCGGCGACGTGCTCGGCAGCGTGCCGCGCATCGTGCAGGCCCTCGTCGAACGCCGGTTCTCCGTCGCTTCGGCCCTGCTGGGCATCGGCGTGCTCGCAACCCTCTTCGTGACGAAACGCGCGATGCCGCGTGCGCCCGGCGTACTGGTCGCCGTGCTGGCGGCGACCGTCGTCGCGCAGGTGTCGTCGCTGCACGGCATCGCGACGGTCGGCGTGTTGCCGGCCGGCGCGCCCGTGCCGCACCTGCCGGCCGTCTCCTTCGCCGACCTGGCTACGCTCGCGTCCGGCGCAGTTGCCGTCGCGCTGGTGTCGTTCGCCGACATCAGCATGCTGTCGCGCGCCCTTTCCACACGCGCAGGCGATACGCCGGACCGCAACCAGGAACTGGTCGCGCTGGGCGCCGCCAATCTGCTGGCCGGCGTGATGCAGGGCTGCGCGGTCAGCAGCAGCGCGTCCCGTACGCCCGTCGCGATTGCCGCGGGCGCGCAAAGCCAGGTCACGAATCTCGTCGCGGCGGCGTGCATCGCGATCCTGCTCGTTGCCGCGCCGACGCTGCTGACCCTCGTCCCGCGTGCGGCGCTGGCCGCCGTCGTGATCTACGCGGCGTTCGGCATCGCGGACGTCCGCAGCGTCGTGCGGCTGTACCGGATGCGCCGCGGCGAATGCCTGATCTCGGTGCTGTGCTTTGCCGGCGTGATCGGCATGGGCGTCGTGCCCGGCATCCTGCTCGCCAGCGCGCTGTCGCTGCTGTCGTTCGTGTGGCGCGCGTGGCATCCGTACGATGCGGTGCTGGGCCGGCTGACCGGCGTGCGCGGCTATCACGACATCGCGCGCCATCCGGACGCCGTGCAAACGCCGGGGCTCCTGCTGTTCCGCTGGGATGCGCCGCTCTTCTACGCGAACGTCGAGATCTTCTGCGAGCATCTGCACGCGGCGATCGCGAAGTCGGCGGCGCCGATCGCGCGCGTCGTCATCGCGGCCGAGCCCGTCACCGATATCGACGTCAGCGCCGCGGACCGGCTCGTGGCGCTGTGCGAGGAACTGCGCGAGCAACGCATCGCACTGGATTTCGCGGAAATGAAGGGGCCGGTAAAGGATCGCCTGCGCGCCTACGGCCTGTTCGACGCATTCGGGGCCGCCCGCTTCTTTCCGACCGTGACCGACGCCGTTGCGCATCATGTCGGGTGGCAGCGCAAACATGCGCGCGACGGCGAACCGATCGCGCGCGCCGCGTCACCGCCTGCGACACGGGACCGGCCGGACGGCTAGGTCCGTCGCCGGGTCAGACCGTGAACGTGTTCGACTTCCTCATCTCGACCCACGTCATCCCGGCGCGCAGCCCGTCGATCGCGGCTTCGCGCTCGGTGTCATGGGTCGTGCTGTGCGCGAACGTACGCTCGCACGCGCCATCCGGCGACGCGAGCGTCACCCGGATCCTGCAACGATAGCCGCCCGTTCCGGTGGCGATCGTCTCGATCGCCACCGACCAGTCCGCGTCGTGTACCTCGCCTGACAGTGACATCTGATTCCCCTTCTTCCGCGCGGACCGCGCATCCGGTTGCCGTCTGCCGGCGTTACTCGACGACCAGGTCGTCGACGACGGCACGCACGCCGCGCGCCGACCACGCGGCGCCGCGCACGGCCTTGCGCTCGGAGAACGAGCCGACCTTGCCGGACAGCCGCACGGTGCCGTCGCGCACCTCGATCGCGATGTGCTTCGCCTCGCGCTCGGCATGACGCATGATCGCGCGCTTGATGTTGCCGCCGATGTCGGCCGAGCCGACCGTCCCGTGTACCGCGATATGGTCGGTCACACCGGTCACGCTGCGCATCTGCGAGATCGCCCGCACGGCCGCGTGGCTCTGGTAGGCCCACTCGACGCTGCCCGACAGCGTGATCCAGCCGTGTTCGACCTGTACCTTGACCGTGTCGTCGGGCAGCCCGACCGTCCAGTGCAGCACCGAATGCACCGCGTTCGCGATGTCTTCGTCGGTGCGGACGTCGTCGTCCGGCAAATGCACGGTCATGTCGACGACGAGCGCCTTGACGCCGCCCACGCGGTTCGCCGCGCGCTCGATCGCCAGTTTCTCCGCATAGCTCGGCGGGTGGCCCGAGAGCGTCACGATCCGGTTGACCACCTCGACGCCGATACGTGTCGCGTCGATCGCCGGGTCGGACTCCAGTTCGTCCTGAACGTCCTGCTTCAACTGCTTGTCGGTCTTCATCGCCTGCACTCCTGTGAGCCGCGGCGCGCCTGTCCGCCGCACATCTCCAGATTTGCACACGCATCGCCGGGGATCGCTGATGCAGGTCAACGGACACCGTTCGACGGCGGTCAAGCCGATGCGGCCCGGCAGCCGCGTCGAAAAAAGCGCGCGGATCGCTCCGCGCGCCGGTCTCTCCCTTCGGGCGACACGTGCTTGCGTCGCCCGCCGCCTGGCGCCCGATCAGCTGATCGTCAGCTTTTTCTGCCCGACCGGCGCCTTCTTCGGCAGCGTCAGCGACAGCACGCCATCCTGGTACGTCGCCGTTGCCTTCGCGTCGTCGATCTCGCCCGACAGCGAGAACGAGCGGCTGATCGCGCCGCTGTAGCGCTCGCGACGGATCACGCGCTCGCCGTCCTTCTGCTCGTCGTTGCGCTCGATCTTCGCGTTGATCGATACGGTGCTGCCCGTTACCTGGACGTCGATGTCGTCCTTGGCGACGCCGGGCAGTTCCGCGCTGACCTTGTAGGCATCGTCGCTTTCCGTCACGTCGATCTTCATCGAGGCCAGATCGGGCTGGTCCGTCATCGCCATTCCCCGCAGCGGCCTGAACAGCCCCTGAAACAGGTCGGAGACGGGGTCGATCGAAAACGGATCGTAACGCGTGACATTGCTCATGGTTCGCACTCCTCACACGATTGACTTGCGGCCCGCGCGTTCGTCCAGCCCGCGCGAAGCCATGATGAAGATCGGCTTGGCGCGGCACCGCATGCCGCGCAACGGACGAACGATCATCACGATTCCAGCGTAACTGCCCGTATCGGCAGGTGCTTGACGCGCGTCAACGGCAGCGGGCGCTCAAGTGCAGAACCGGAAGTAGCCGCTGTGGAGCAGGACCGGCCGGCCGCCCCTTTCCTCGAGCTGGCAGCGTGCCGCCCGCTCGATCGCGGGACGATGGCGAGCGAACGCATCCACGAGATCCTGTTCGCGCAGTGGCACTACGCTGCCGCGGCGGCCGGTGCGGCGTCGCTGCCGCGCACGAGCAGGACCGGGCAGCTCGATCCGCGCAGGAATCGTTCGGCGACGCTGCCGAGAAACAGACGCCGGACACCGCGGCGCCCGTGCGTACCGATCACGGCGAAATCGATCGACCGGTCGGCAACATAGCGCTGCAGCCGTTCGGCGATGTCCTGGCCGATCTCGGTTTCGACGAGTTCCGTCTCGCCGTTGACGGCCGCGTGTTCGATGGCCCGGTCCGCGTGTCGCAGGACCGACTTGCCGTCGCGGCGGATCTCGTCGAGAAATGCGTTCGGGTCCATGCGGCCGCTGAACGTGATCAGCAGCGATTTGTCGACCACGAAGACGGCGAACAGGCGGGCGCCGCACATTCGCGCGACCTTCAGGCCCTCGTCGAGCGCCCGTTCCGACGATGGACTGCCGTCCACCGCGACCATGATGTTCGTGTACATACCGACCTCGCTGGATGAACCGACGCGCCGGCGGCGTTCGGGTTGGTTTTCATCATCGGCGTTCGCCGCAAGCGCGCGTTGATGGAGGTCAACGGTTCGAAATCACGCGGAAACCGGCATGCGCGCGGCCACGGGACGCCGGATCATCGCGGCACGGCCGGCGTCGGCGCATCCGGCGAACGCGCCGGGTTCCCGTCCGCCCGGAAGCCTCGCTCGATCTCCCGTTCGCCCCCGGCGATAACAACGGTCGATCCGGCTGCGTCGCCGGAACCGGGTGCCGTCAGCACGGCGCGCCGGGCGACGTTCCGCGCAATGCGGCGGCGGCCATCCGGCGCGCCGTCTTGAAGCCGGCATTGCCGTCGCGGTCGACGCGATCGCATTCGGCGAGGCGCGACACGCCCTGGCATCCGTCGTCCGACAGGCGCACGGGCGCCTCTGCAAGCGGCGTGGCATCCAGTCGCACGAGACCGCGATCGGCCAGGCAGCGAAGGTCGGCGGGATCGCCCTGCTGGCGCCGCGGCTCGCTCGCGAGCACCATCAGGATCGCGATCTCGTGAGGGCTCAGCAGCCGGTCGCCGACGGTCGCGACCGGCTGCTTCGGGTAGGGCATGGCAGGCCGCGCGTTCAGCGCGCCTGCTTCTGAGCGGGAAACGATTCGGTGATCAGACGTGTCCGTGAACTGGAAAAGCATGAGGGTGTCCGTATCATGAACGTGAAGACGCAGACGGCACGGAACATGCCGGCCCCGATCGCGGCCGACATGCATGGACATCCATCTTCGCGCTTGCAGAGCAATCCACCTTGACGCAGGTCATCGAGCGAGTGCGGGCGCGCGCGTTTCGCGGACGGCAAGCCGGCAAGCGGCCGCGCAAAACGGGCGAGCGCGGGCGCGCCGCCGTCCGTCCCGCACTACAGGCGGCGCTTGCCCGCGCCACCGCCCGTCGTCACCGGCCGCTCACTCGAACCGGCAGGCCGCGCGCGGCAGCGCAGAAAGCGTGTCGCTCGACAGTTTCAGAATGCCGTCGAAATTGGCCTGGTTGTCAGCCGGACAGAAATCCGCGAGCGTCATGCCGTCCGGACGCGTGTACTCGACATTGAACACGGCCTTGTTCAGCGCGATGAAGCTCGCGTAGCCGTCGCACTCGTGGAATCGGTTGCATTGCTCGTTGAGCGCCCAGTCCGCCACTTTCGCCATCGCGGTGGCGATACCCGAACCGTTCTTGAGGCCCATCGACATCCCGCGCTCGTGCGCGGCGGCGATCAGCGCCGTGTTGTAGCGCAGCTGATCGTCGCGCGTCAGCGGAAAGCCGGTTTCCTGGCGATAGCTGTCGTCGAGGTCGGGCTCGATGCCGTCGCAGCCCTTTTTCTTCGCCTGGTCGAGACGCGCCAGCATCAGCGGCATCAGGATCGTGGTCTGGCGAATGTCCAGCCAGCGTTCGTGATCCTCGTAGCCTTCGACCGGGTTGCCGAGCACGCTGTCCGGAAACTGGCCGGCATCGCCACGGTTGTCTTCGAGTCCGCCCACCTCCATGTAGCAGACGACCTGGATGCCCTTCGCCTTCAGGCGCTGGATCGTGCCGGCATCGGTGAGCTCCATGTCGACGTCGAACATCTTGCGCGGGTTATGCACGCCATCCAGCACCTTCTCGTTGATCGCGTTGCCGTCGATCTGCCATTGCCAGCTCGTGCCGGGCACGAGCGGTTTCCACGCGGCGGCTTGCGATGTACGCGCCGCGGCCGCGGCGACGGCGGTGCCGAAAGACGACCATGCCAACAGAAGCGCCAGCGCGCCCTTCAAGGTCGATCGCCGCATGATTCCGGATGGGTCGTTCTTCACGTTCATGCCCTCATCGCGTTTTACGCATTACCGAAGATTGACAAAGCTCCGCCCAGGTCGAATTCAAAAAACTCGACCTTACAAATTGTCACCTGAACACAAATTCCGATATTGATTCTGTTTTTATATCAACGAATGAACACGCCACGACTTCGGTCAATGCCGATGAAGCCTGTCATACCTCGATTTCGCGCAAGAGCGGATGCCCATGACAACGTGATGCAAGCGGTATCGTGAAGTTGTCACGCCGGCCCGAGGCGGCGTGCCTGCCGCACGGTGCGTGAGTACCGATATTTCGATGCACGATGGGGGGATGATCCGATCCGGCGCCCACACTTCGATTGGTTATACTACACAATCATACGGCATCAACCCTGAAATCGATTATTCAAACCAATATCGAATCCGGAAATTATTCTCACGATCACATTGCCAAATTGCAATTATCGAGTTTCGACGATTTGAAAGGACCTATCGCAGCCATTGGGCTGATTGTTCAACACGACGAAATTCCGGCGATACGCTCGTGCCTCATCGTGTTGACGACCGCCCGCCACGCCTTCACGTTACCGTTCCCACCCTTGATTCATCCACCGAACCCGGAGGCCGAACATGACCGTCAATGTCGCCGCCCAAGAATCGGCCCGCACCACCCAGCTGGTCACCCTGGTGTACGCGAGGCTCCTGCTGGTCGGCTTCGCGCTGGTGCCTGCGTACCTGATCGCCTACCTGTACGTCTTCCAGGACCCCTCACTGAAATTCGAGCATCACGCCTTTCACGAACTGGCGATCGCGATCGCCACGCTCGAGGGTGCGTTCGTCACCTATGTCTGCTGGCGCTGCTATCGCTTGTCGGGTGAGCCGTTGCTACGCTGGCTCACGCTGGGCTTTCTGGGCTTTTCCCTCATCTATGCGTTGCATGGCCTGTTCACCGGCATGGCGCATCACAATATCTGGCTGTTCCTGCTGTACGGCCCGGCGTCGCGCCTGACCATGTCGATCCTGATCCTCGTCGGGCAGTTCACTTACAGTCACAAGGCCGACAGCGCAACGACCCGCGCGGATCCCCGCACCTGGTTACCCTGGCTCGCGCTGTTCGGGCTCATCGACGTCGCGGTCGCCGTGATCGCCTTCTCGCCCGTGGCCGGCAACCCGTGGGTCCGCCTGTCGATGGAGGGCGGCGCACTGCTGCTCTCGGTCGTGAACGTCGCTGCGCTGGTCATGCGCCGCATCCGCTCGCCACTGATGACGATCTACGGCATTTCGGTGACGTCATTCGCGCTCTCCTCGCTCGCCTTCATCCTCGGGCGGCCGTGGAATCACATGTGGTGGCTGGCGCATGCAATTTTTGCGGCCGGCTTCTTCCTGCTCAGTTTCGGCGTGGTGCAGGCCTTTCATACGACCCGTTCGTTTTCGAAGATCTACAGCCAGGCAGAACTGTTTGCCCGGTTGAGGGAAGCGATGTCGCGGACGGAGCACGCCCTGCAGGCGCTTCAACGGACCAACGAAAAGCTCGAACACCTGGCGGCCACGGACCCGCTCACGGGCGCGACCAACCGGCGGCAATTCATCGAAAGCGTGGAAGCGGAAATCAACCGGGCAAAGCGCAATGGCGCGCCGTTTTCGTTGCTCGCGCTCGATCTCGACCACTTCAAGGCGATCAACGACAGTTACGGGCATCAGGCGGGCGATCAGGTGTTGCAACGCTTCGTCGACAAATGCACCGATGCGATCCGGCCGTACGACGGCGTCGCGCGGGTGGGCGGGGAGGAATTCATGGTGCTGCTTCCGCAAGCCGCGCTGGACACCGCCCGGTCGATCGGCGAGCGCATCCGCGCGGCGATCGCGGGCGCGCCGTTCGAAGCAGGCATCGGCGAGCCGATCAAGGTCACCGTGAGCGTCGGCGCCTCCGAATTCGGCCGGGACGGCGAGACGATCGACGCGATCCTGCGCAAGGCGGACGAACGCCTGTACCGCGCGAAGCATCAAGGTCGCAACCAGGTGGTCGCCGGGTAGCCGGTGCCGTGTCAGCGCCGTCCGCCGCGCCCCCGGCAGGCGTTCTTCCATTCATGACGCCCCGGCCGTCGCCGGGCGCGTCACGTTGCAGCCGTATCAGAACGGGCTGCGCGTCGTATCGCCATGGGTGAACGTCGCGTCGACGACCTGATAGAACGCCATCGCCGTATCCGCGACTTCCCACACCGCCAGGATGACGTGGTAACCGCTACGCACCGGCAACCGGCATGCGTGAATGGTCGGCTGCTGTGGCACCAGGTTCGCGTTTGGATCCCAGTATGGCTGGCCGGGATTCTGGATCGTGCAGAACGGCGTGGGCTCGAACTGCGCGCGCGTCAGCTTTTCCGACGGGTTCCAGTCGGCGCGTGTAATGAAGTAGTTCCAGCGACGCGTCTTGTGCACGGCGCTGAATTCCCATTTGAAATTCTGCACCGCGCCCGGCCGCAGCGGGATCTTCTGCCAGCGGCTCGGCGACTGCTCGTTCAGCACGGGCAGCGGGCCATTCGTGCTGGCGCCGGCGATTTCGCCGTCCATCGGTGGTGCGGCGTTCTTCGCGTCGTCCGGCGCAAACGGATCGGACAGGCCGCTTTGCGTCGCGGGGAAGAACTTGCCGTTCTCCATCGCGTTCGCGTGCCAGGCGTCGACATGACAGTCGGGATTCTGGCCTTGCGTGCACAGCACGATGCGCGAAGGCGGTTCGGTCAAACGGCCGTGCGCGTGAGCACCGGCCGCCGCGACCAGCAGCGCCACGCCGGCCAACGAGCATGGCATCACGGAAGCAACGTATCTGCGGATGATCTTGTTCATGAGCCCTCATGGCATCGATCTCGGAACGGATATGCGCACATCGACCCTGTCGCAAGATCCCGGACAGGGATCCCTGTCGACGCATCGTCGCGCACACTGATCGGCAAAAGCGGCGGCCAAATGAAACCGCGGCAAGCGACGATCGATCGCCACGCTTTCCGACAAAGCGCTTTCACCGAACCGAACCTTATCCGCAAAAATCGGAAAAATAAACGTCTCGCATTGATAGTTTTTTAATTTTAATCAAACGCTCGAATCGTTTTTCATTCCAGCCCGTTTAGACTCGAATTCAATTGCGATATTGAATAAACCGCCAATTCATTTAATACACCGTTAGCGATCGTTTGGCAGGCGGTTTTGCGCACCGGCCTTGCCCTTCGGGGGCGAACCACCCCGCCAACTTTCACTTCATGCGCGGCATTTCTCTCGCCAAGCCTCATCATTCTGGATGCCTGCCGAACGCTTCCGGATTTTCATCTGATCACCCGAACGCGATGCTCGACGGATTCATCGCGGGCCCTCGGCGTCTTCGTTCACGAATGCTTCAAGCAGCCAATTCCGTCGATGAAGCAATCGTGAGATCCGGGTTGAACCGCGTCATGCAGTTCAGGTCGAGCGCGCGAATCTGCTCGGTCATGAAGTCGACGAAGATGCGAATGCGCGTCGGCAGGTGTTGCCGGCTCAGATAGCAGATGTAGTGGCCGCGATCTTCCGGCACATGCTTCGCCAGCGCGACGACGAGTTCGTTCGACGCGAGATGGTCGCGGATCTGGTAGCCCGCCATCTGTGCAATACCCGACCCATTCAGAACCGCCTGCAACACCAGGTCAGCGTCGTTGAACGTGAGGCGTGAGGTCGGCAGGTACTTTTGCACTCGGCCATCGACGTTGAATTCCCATTCGAAGATGCGGCCGCTCGCAAAACGGAAGTTGATGCACGCGTGCCGGTCGAGATCCTCCAGGCTTTGCGGGAGCCCGTGCCTCGCCACGTACGACGGTGCCGCGCAAAGCGCCATCTGCATCGGAATCAGTTGCCGCGCGATGATGCTGGAGTCCTCGATGCGGCCATTGCGAAACGCCACGTCGATCCGTTCCGACACCAGGTCGATCGGCCGGTCGTCGAGCAGCAGATCGATGACGATGTCCGGGTACGCGTCCGCGAATTTTTCCAGCAGCGGCGCCACGATCTTCCGGCCGAATCCCACCGCCGAGCTGATGCGAATGACACCGCGCGGCGGCCCCTGCCGCATTTCCAGCATGTCGTTCATGGCCTCGACGATCTGCGCGACGCCCTGGTGGCAGTTCTCGAAGAATCGCTGGCCTTCGCAGGTCAGTTCGGTCATGCGCGTCGTCCGCTGGAACAGCCGCGTACTCAACTGCGCCTCGAGCTTCTGGACGTTCCGGCTCACGGCCGGCCGGCCGACGCCGAGCCGTTCAGCGGCCTTGGTGAAGCTGCCCTCGCTCGCCACTGCAACGAATGCAAGGATGCCTGCGTAGCTCGCGCCGAAGCTCGCCGACAGGGCATCGGCGCGACCGACCAGGTCGCGCCGAACGCCGTGCTCCGATGGTTCCGAATGATTCATTTTCCGCTGCCCCCATGCCGATCATCCCGATTGCCCGTTGCCTGCGGGTACCCGCGAACCGTCACACGTGCGAGCGCGAATCAGCCTCGCGCAAGCCACTGATCGAGACCGATGCGGCCGAGTCGCGCATTCCCGAGCGGCACCAGCGATTTCTCCTCGACGCGGCCGCCGTAGTAGCGGGCGTCGCGATCGGTCACCACCGTACGCGTATCGCCGACCGACTTCAGAACCCGCGCGACGATCTCCGCAAACGGTGCGCGATCCGGGCCCGCGATCTCGACCGTGCCGTTCTGCGGCCCGGCGAGCGCGGCCTGCGCGACGAGTGCCGACACGTCTTCCGCGGCGATCGGTTGAAACAGGCCGTCGCCGATGCGGACGGTGCCGTCTTGCGTGGCGAAGTCCGCGATGCCGCTGATGAATTCCATGAACTGCGTCGCCCGCACGATCGTGTACGGCACGCCCGCTGCCTCGATCGCCTGTTCCTGCGCGACCTTGGCGAGGAAATAGCCGTTCTCCGGCATCCGGTCGCAGCCGACGATCGACAGCGCGACGTGATGGCGCACGCCGGCGGCCACTTCGGCCTTGCCGAGATTGCGTGCCGACGTGCGGAAGAAGTCCAGCACCGCCTGCGGTTCCCACGACGGCGCATTCGCTACGTCCACGACGACGTCCGCGCCCGTCAATGCGTCGGTCAGGCCTTCGCCCGTGATGGTATTGACGCCGGTGCTCGGCGATGCGGCCAGCGCCTGATGGCCCGCTTCGCCGAGCAGCGTGACGACACGCGAGCCGATCAGGCCCGAACCACCGATGACAACGATCTTCATCGCAAAATCTCCTGACGAATGGATGTGATGGGGATGCGAGGCGGACGAAGCGGGTGCCGGATCCGATGAAGGCGGCGATGACCGTCGCATCACGTGGCGCAATTGTGGAAGAATCATGTCCTATCCATAAGTGCCAAGAATCGTCGATCGGACTGGTCCATGCCCCGCCCGCTCCCCGTTACCCACGAGATCGTGATGCCTGAGCAAACGCCCACACTGACCATCGAGATCGACCGGCACCAACAGTTGCCGATCTATCTGCAGATTTGCGAGCGGTTCAGAACCGCGATCGCCGCCGGTCACCTGCGCCCCGGCGACCGCGTGCCCGCGCTGCGCGGCCTCGCGACGCAACTGAACACGGCGCGCGGCACCGTCGAACAGGCCTACACGATCCTGGTCGATGAGGGATATCTGCAAATGCGGGGCGCGGCAGGCACGTTCGTGTCGCCCTCCCTGCCGAAATCGGTGACGCGCCCCCCGCCTCAGCATGCCGACGATACCGACCGGTTCCAGGCGTCGGGCATGTCGCTCGACAGTCAGCCGCCGCGGCGTCCGCAGCCGATCGCCGTCGCGATGAGCGGCGAGCCGCGCCCGTTGCAGCCCGGGCTCCCCGCATTCGACGCATTTCCGCGCAAGGTATGGCACCG
Organism: Burkholderia sp. Ac-20344; assembly: GCF_017104975.1. Lineage (NCBI taxonomy): Bacteria > Pseudomonadati > Pseudomonadota > Betaproteobacteria > Burkholderiales > Burkholderiaceae > Burkholderia > Burkholderia sp. Ac-20344. The sequence continues at coordinate 6,025 of NZ_JAAGPP010000112.1, read as the reverse complement.
TCTCGTTTCACAGCGAGCGAGCAGTGGCGAACGCGCCCTGCTGGGCAACCCGAATCCGGCCGGTTACCGGCCGCTGCGCGAACACATCGCCACCTATCTCGGACTGTCGCGCGGCGTGACCTGCATGCCGGAGCAGGTGTTCATCACGGGCGGCTACCGCGCAACGCTCGAACTCGTGCTGCGCAGCCTCGCGCGTCCGAACGACCGTGTGTGGTTCGAGGATCCCGGTTATCTGCTCGCACGCAGTTTCCTGTCCGAGAGCGGCGTGCAACTCGTCCCGGTGCCGGTGGACACCGAGGGGATCGACGTCGAGCGCGGCATGCAGCTGGATTCGCAGGCCCGCTTCGCGCTGGTGACGCCATCGCATCAGAGCCCGCTCGGGCACACGCTGTCGCTGACCCGGCGCATCGCGCTGCTGGACTGGGCAGAAAAGATGTCGGGCTGGATCGTCGAGGACGACTACGACAGCGAGTTTCGCTATGTCGGCCGCCCGCTGCAGGCGCTGAAGAGTCTCGACCGGCGGGATCGCGTCATCTATTGCAGTACCTTCAGCAAGGCGATGTACCCCGGCTTGCGGCTCGCGTACACGGTCGTGCCGGAGCGCGCGGTGGAGCGCGTCGAACGCGTGGCATGCAGCATGAACGCCGGCTCGCCCACGCTCTTGCAGGCGGCCCTGGCGGATTTCATCGAACAGGGCCACTTTGCCCGGCATCTGAAGCGGATGCGTACGCTGTACGGCGAGCGACGCACGCTGATCGTGCACGCATTGCGGCAGGCGTTCGGCGAGCGGATGATCGTCGAATTGCCGCCTGGCGGCATTCAGTTCGCGGTGCGGTTCCCGGACGGGCCCGACGGGCCCGTCGACGACGTCGCCGTTGCGGCGCGTGCCCGCGACGCGGGGCTCGCGGTCCTGCCGCTTTCGATCTGGTATACGAACAGCCTCACACAGCACACCCCGCGCGGCCTCATCATCGGGTTCGCGAACATCGCCGATGCCGACGAAGCGTGCCGCCTCGCACAAACGCTGCGGGCCTGCCTGGACCGCTGACGCGCGGCACGCAGACAGCGTGCGTCAGTGCGCGCCGGCAACCGGCGCCGCCGGGCGACGCGCGGGAATGCGTGGCGGCGACCATCGTGCCCGAGTCCGGATTGGTGTCCAGCGGGAAACATACAATCGCTCCGAACGACCATACCGCCGCCATTTGCGCTCCTCTAGCATGGAGGCGTGTTTCTCCCGCAGGCGTGTAACAGCACCGGGCTGCACCGGAAGATCGACGCATTCTTCACACGATAGTTCGCCCCATTTCTTGAAGACGCCATCCGCCCGGGCAGTGCAACCGTCGTCGCAAGAAGCTTCGACGAATAGATGAGCAAGGGACGGGACACATCGTAGAACTCGAGCATGCATCATGGATGACAAGAAGCTGCAGGCCCCTCCGCTTTCCCTCCTCGACAGGTATCGGGGTCGGGATTTTCAGCCTCTGTATACAACGACGGTCACCGTAACCGGTGGCGAGACCGGGCACGGCCGCGCGTCCGGGGTGGTCCGCTCGGACGATGGCAATCTCGCCGTCGATCTGCGCCTGCCCACCGAGTTCGGCGGGCCCGGCAATGGAACCAATCCGGAACAGTTGTTCGCAGCGGGCTTCGCCGCGTGCTTCCACGGTGCGCTGAACCTGCTCGAGAAACGCGCCGACATGGAGATCACCGATACGGTCGTGGACGTGCAGGTTTCGTTTGGCCGCGACCCCATGGACGGAGGCTATGCATTGCTCGTCGATGTTCGGGTCCGCATGCCCGGTATCGATCGCCGCATCGCGGAAGAGATGGTTCGAACTGCAGAGCGCTTGTGCCCGTATGCAAAGATGGCCAAGCAAGGCACCGTCAATATCGTGACCGTCGTCGACTGACTCACTGGGTATCGCGGCAGCGGCGTCCTGCCCGTCGAAGGCGGTCAGTGCCGCTGCCGCGTGCCGGACTGCCCCCGCCGAGCCTCGCGCGACACGTGCGGGGGCGCCGGCAGGTCAGGCAAAGGAGGCTTGCGGATTACCTGCCGCCAGCGCCTCGGCGCGATTCGGCGCCGGCGGATAGATCCACTGCATATTGATCATTTGCTTGCGCGCTTTTCCTTCCGCGTGCGTCAGCTTGATCTCACGGTCCCAGCCTTCCGAGTAAACAGCGCCCCATTCGCCAAGGTCGACGCATGTCGCATAGAACGGCTGCGTGTACTTCAGCGTCGGCACACCGATCAGATCCGCGGCGACGTTGCGCCCGCCGAATTGCCCCATCACGATGGCGTGCTGGCGCGACATCAATGCATAGTGTCCTTCCTCATCGCTCCGCGCTCGCGCCACATCGCCCGCCACGAACACGTGCGGCGCTTCGGCTACACGAAGATCCGGCGTGACCTCGACACGTCCGAGCGAGTCGAGATGCGAGGAGACTTGCGCCGTCAGCGGGCTGGCCTGCATGCCGCCTGCCCAGATCACGGTCATGGCTTCGATAGGCGCACCCGACGCGGTGCGAACGCCGTCCACCCCGACCGACACGACGCGCGACCCGAGTACGGTCTCGACGCCCAGCGAGTCGAAGGCTTCAGCGACGTAAGGCCGGGGATTGGGGCCGAGATCGGGGCCGATTTCGGCCTGCGCGCCGATCACGACTACGCGAATCGCTGCGTCCGGGCCGAACCGCTCGCGCAATCGATGCGGCAATTCGGTGGCGACCTCGATACCCGTAAAGCCGCAGCCAACCACCGCGACGGTATTGCGTGCCGGCGAATCCGGCAGTTTCGCCAGCGCCGCGAAGTGCTCATCGAGCACTACCGCGTCCTCGATACGATCGACCGAGAACGCGTGCTCTGCCAGCCCCGGCACCGGCGGCCTGCTCAGCGTGCTGCCGCTGGTCAACAACAACCTGTCACACCGGCACCATCCAGCACGCGAGCTGCGCCCAGTGCGCCCCACACGCCGGCGAAGCCGGCACCCACGATCAAGATCTTCTGCGACATGATGATTGCCCTCGGTTGGAAAAATTGCGATGTCGACGGATGCCAGTTGCAAGCCCGACAGGCAAAACGCACACGTCGTCGCGCGAAGTCATCGTAGGTTGACGCAGCATTGCGCAGTAGATCCGCAAGCGTGCTCACGGTGTTGCCTCTTCGGCACTAATCGATCACATCCCGGCCGAATCGATCGCAGGCATGATGCGTGACGGAAGATCGCGCGTGGCCCAAGCGCCTTACTCGTCACCCACCTGAGCTATCGATGAGGCAAACAAAATGCATCTCGGGAAATCGTACAAGCTGTCGGAATTTCTGATCTGGACGCGCTGGAAAATTTACGAACTCCTCATTTTTGGCTCCGTCCCGGTCGTTCTGTACAAGTTCTTTTCCATCACATGGTTGTCGATCCCCCTGACGATCGTGGCGCTCCTCGGGACCGCGACGTCGTTCATCGTCGGCTTCAAGAACGTCCAGACGTACAACCGGGCCATGGACGCACTGGAAATCTGGACCGATATCCTGAGCAAGAGCCGCCGCTGGGGGCAAATCACGCGCAACTTCGTGACGGACGAAGAGATTGCCCGAAAGCTGGTCTATCGACACCTCGCCTGGCTGACCGCGCTGAGATACGACCTGCGCCGTCCTCGTATCTGGGAAAGCACGAACAAGCGCTACAACGCGGAGTACCGCCGCTTCTATCGCGTGCCGGAATGGGAAAACGACATCAAGGAATTGCTGCCGAAGTACCTGTCCCCCTCCGAAGCGGAAGAGGCGCTCTCTTCCGCCTCCATCACGACCTTCGTGCTCAGCCTGCAAGGCACTTCGCTCAGGATGCTTCATCTTGCCGGCCATCTGAACACGAGTTTCTACATGGAACTTCATAAGACCATCGGAGACTTCATCGATCTCCAGTCCCGATCGGAACGCTTCAAGAATTTTCCCTATCCACGTCAGTACGCGACCGTCAGCTCCCTGTTCGTCCGATTTTTCTGCCTGTCGCTTCCGTTCGGTCTTCTGAACGAATTCAACCGGCTGAACGATAGCGTGAGCGGCTTCATGCACGGCAACATGGTCTGGCTGGTCGTGCCATGCAGTGTCGCCGTGTCGTGGATGTACACGTCGCTCGACCAGGTTGGCGAAAGCACGGAGAACCCTTTCGAAGGCGGCGCGAACGACGTTCCCATCTCGACGCTGTGCGGCACGATCGAGCGAGACCTGAAAGCACTGCTCGGGGAGCATGCCGTCGCATCGTCGGGCCACACCGTCATCGCGCTATAGCGAACCCGGTACCTCCCTGGCGGGTAGCGTGCCGCCCGCGCCTCCTGTCTTCGATTGTTGTCGCCGAGACAACATCATGAGGTTCGTTGCGACGCTACTGCTGCAAGGCCACATCGCCTACGCTTGGCTCTGACGGTGGCCGTCCATGCCGCCGGTCTCATCCGAATTCAGCAGGGACACGATGCGCGAGCATTGGGCGAGCGGTCTCGAGGATATTCGGCGTTCGTTCGGGCATCCCGACTGGTTCGACATCCCGAACCGGGAAATCGGCTTCGTCACGCGGGACGTGCACCGCTACCGGCAGGACGTCGACGATACGGGCGGCCAGCGCACCGACGCTATTCCGGCAGCGAAGCACCCGCATGAAGACGAGCCGTCCAGTGCCAGGTAATACGTAGCGGCTCGCGGCCGCGCCGAACGGTTGCGGTGATGGCGACGGCCGGCGCGGCGCCGGCACCGGGCAGGCAGGTTCGAGCGGAGCAAGGAACGATCTTCGAGATCGGGTATGTGCGAGTCTCAAGGAGAGCACCATGATGTCGCATGAAATGATTGCACGGTACGGCACGTTGGTCGTATTCCTGAACGTGCTCGGGTCTTCGCTCGGCCTGCCGCTGCCTGCGATACCGACGTTGATCACGGTCGGGGCAGGCATTGCGCTCGTCACGCATGCGGCGTCGTCGACGTTGCTGCATTTCACGACGATCCTGGGCGCGGCCGTGATCGGCGGCTTTCTCGGCGACCTGGTCTGGTTTCAGGGCGGCAAGCGGTACGGCAAGCGCACGCTTCACACCGTCTGCAAACTGTCGCAGTCGCGCGAAGCGTGCGTCACGACGACGGAGCGCTTCTTCGGGCGCTGGGGCGTTCGCGTACTCATCGTCGCGAGGTTCGTGCCCGGCCTGTCGCTCGTTGCCGTTCCGCTATGCGGTGCGATGGCCGTCAGGTGGCGCTCGTTCGTCCTGCACGATTGTGCGGGCATCGCACTGTGGGCGTCGATCGGGCTGGCGATCGGCACGCTGTTCGCTTCGCAGATCGACATGATTTTCGCGCTTGTCGCCCGTCTTGGCTGGCGTGCGCTCATCGTCGCCGGCATCGTTCCGATGCTTTATCTCCTGTACCGCTACTGCCGCAGACTCATGCTGGCAAACGCGCTCGGCAACGCGCGGATCAGCGCGGGCGAATTGCATGCATTGCTCGCGAACAATCCGCGGCCGATCGTGATCGATATCCGCTCTGCCGAGCGAAGGACGCTCGATCCATTCGTCATTCCAGGCGCGGTAATCGGCGATGAACGAAAGACCCGGCAGATCATGGAGCACCATGGAACGAACCGGACACTCGTCATCTATTGTGCGTGCCCTGACGAAGGGTCTGCCGTGTCGGTGGCCAGGCAATTGCGGCTGTCCGGCATCAAGCTGGCGTTGCCACTGGCTGGCGGCATCGATGCATGGCGCGCCGCGGGCTTCGACGTCGAGCCGATGCTCGCCATGCCCGACGTGGCAATCGGCTGACACGTGTAAATCTAGACCTGATCTCTCAGTCAGCAACTATCCAAATTCTCCCCCTCATCCACGCTGGCGCCGTCGAAGCGTCTGCGATGGGAGAACCCCAAAGTAGGTGCGATAGAGCGCGGCAAACCGGCCAAAGTCCCAGACACCGAATCGACCGCAGATCGCGGATACCGTATCGCCCGGCATTGCATTGCAGAGGGCTGCGCGGATGGCATGCATGCGGTACAGCGCCAGG